>JBBFKQ010000001.1:18740-301312 GCA_037481935.1 Aquificaceae bacterium
GCTCTGGGTCGTCTACCATGTCGCACTTGTTCATAAAGACTACTATGTATGGCACGTTCACCTGACGGGCTAGCAATACGTGTTCTCTTGTCTGGGGCATGGGTCCGTCTGCTGCTGATACCACCAGTATTGCCCCGTCCATCTGTGCTGCTCCTGTTATCATGTTCTTTATGTAGTCTGCGTGTCCAGGACAGTCCACGTGGGCATAGTGCCTCTTGGGTGTCTCGTATTCTACGTGTGTGATGTTTATGGTTATTCCCCTTTCCTTCTCTTCTGGTGCCTTGTCTATCTCCTCATACCTCATGCACTTTGCCTTTCCTCCTGGCATGACCCCTGCTGCAAGCACACAGGTTATGGCTGAGGTGAGTGTAGACTTTCCGTGGTCCACGTGCCCTATGGTGCCCACGTTCACATGCTCCTTTTCCCTTACAAACTTCTCCTTTGCCATCGCCTTACCTCCTTATTTTGCTGCTAAGGTTCTTTCCCCAACTATCTGCTCTGCTATGCTCTGGGGAACCTCATCGTAATGAGAAAATTTCATTATAAAGGTTCCTCTTCCCTGTGTCAAGCTCCTGAGTGTGGTGGCATAACCAAACATCTCCGCAAGGGGCACGTATGCCCTTATGGCGGTTATTATGCCCTTGTTTTCCATACCCATGATTTTGCCGCGTCTTGAGTTGAGGTCTCCTATCACATCACCCACATAATCCTCAGGTGTTTCCACTTCCACTTCCATTATGGGCTCAAGAAGAACAAGCCCCGCCTTCCTTGAAGCTTCTTTGAAGGCGAGAGAGCCAGCAATCTTGAAGGCCATCTCTGAAGAGTCCACCTCGTGGTAGGAACCATCAAAGAGTTTGACCTTTACGTCCACCACTGGATAACCAGCAAGCACACCGTTCTGCATGGCCTCTTTTACGCCTTCTTCTACCGCAGGAATAAACTCCTTGGGTATTATTCCACCCACTATGGCGTTTTCAAAGATAAAGCCCTGACCCCTTTCAAGGGGTTCTATTTCTATGACTGCATGTCCATACTGACCCCTACCACCCGTCTGACGTATGAACTTACCCTCCGCCACCGCCTTACCCTTTATGGTCTCCTTGTAGGCAACCTGAGGCTTGCCTACGTTTACCTCAATACCGTATTCTCTCTTCATTCTGTCCACTATTATCTCAAGGTGAAGCTCTCCCATACCATGTATGAGGGTCTGGCCAGTTTCCGGGTCTGCGCTTGCCTTGAAGGTGGGGTCTTCCTTCATAAACTTGTTTAGCACCTGAGACAGTTTTTCCTGGTCTTTCTTTGTTTTGGGCTCTATTGCCATAGATATAACAGGCTCTGGGAACTCTAACTTTTCAAGAAGTATGGGATGCTTTTCATCGCAGAGGGTGTCTCCAGTTGCCGCGTCCATTCCCACAGCAGCCACTATTTCACCAGCGGAGACTTCCTGCACATCTTCCCTTGAGTTGGCGTGCATGAGAAGAAGCCTTCCCACCCTTTCCTTCTTGTCCTTGGTGGCGTTGTAAACATAAGAACCTGCTGTGACCTTTCCAGAGAATACCCTGAAGTAGGTGAGCTGACCTGCGTATGGGTCGCTCATTACCTTGAAGGCATAGGCACAGAAAGGCTCTTCATCAAGAGGTTTTCTTTCCTCTTCCTCTGAGGTTTTTGGGTTTATTCCGCGCACAGGTGGAACATCAAGGGGAGAGGGCAGGTAATCCAGAACTGCGTCCAGAAGGGGCTGAACACCCTTGTTCTTGAAGGCTGAACCGCAGAGGACTGGAACGAGCTCCTTGTTTATGGTTGCCTTCCTGAGGACCCTCTTGAGGTCCTGTGTGGGTATTTCCTCTCCCTCAAGGTATCTCATCATGAGCTCATCGTCCTTTTCCACGATAGCCTCCACCATCTTTGCACGCCATTCCTGAGCCCTGTCAGCATACTCTGAAGGAATATCCACCACCTCATACTTTGCACCCAGGGTCTCCTCAAGCCAGATTATGGCCTTCATGTCCATGAGGTCCACCACGCCCTTAAACTGGTCCTCGGCACCTATGGGTATCTGGACTGCCACCGGCTTTATGCTGAGCTTTTTCTCTATCTCGTTGAAAACCCTGTAGAAGTCTGCACCCAGTCTGTCCAGCTTGTTTATAAAGGCGATTCTGGGAACACCAAACCTGTCTGCCCACCTCCAGTTTGCCTCCGACTGGGGCTGGACACCTTCCACCGCTGAGAAGATGAAGATTATGCCATCCAGCACCTTCATGGAACGGACCACTTCCACCGAGAAGTCTACGTGCCCTGGCGTGTCTATGATGTTTATCTGATGGTCCTTCCAGTAGCAGGCGGTGGTTGCGGCGGTTATGGTTATGCCCCTTTCCCTCTCCTGAGGCATCCAGTCCATTGTGGCAGCACCCTCGTGCACCTCACCTATCTTGTAAGTTTTGCCCGTGTAATAGAGTATCCTTTCCGTAGTTGTGGTTTTACCTGCGTCTATGTGAGCCACTATTCCTATGTTCCTGAGCCTTTCTATGGGAACAAGCCTTGCCATGGGAACCTCCTTACCATCTGAAATGTGCAAAGACCTTGTTGGCCTCTGCCATCTTGTGGGTGTCTTCCTTTTTCTTTATGGCGCCACCCTTTTCCTGAAGAGCATCAAGAAGCTCAGCTTTTAGCCTTTCCACCATTGTGTAGCTTCCCCTGTGTTTTGACCTCTCCCTTGCAGACTGAACGAGCCACTTGAGGGCAAGGCTTACCTGTCTGCGGGGTGGAACCTCCACGGGAACCTGGTAGGTGGCACCACCTACCCTTCTGGGACGCACTTCAAACTCTGGTTTTAACTTTTCCACCACCTTGTGAAGTAGCTCAACAGGATGCATGTTGACCTCTTTTGCTGCAGATTCAAGGGCGTTGTAGACTATCCACTCCGCCACAGACTTTTTGCCGCTTTCCATTACCTTGTTAATCAGCTTGTGGACTACAACATCCCCGTATTTGGGGTCTGGCGCTATCTCTCTTGCAGGAACTGGACCTTTCCTTGGCATTACTTCTTACCTCCCTTTGCCTGAGCCTGTTGACCGGGTTTTGGCCTCTTGGCTCCATACTTTGACCTTGATTGTCTCCTGTTTGCCACTCCGGCAGTATCCAGGGCACCTCTCACCACCTTGTATCTTACTCCGGGCAGGTCCTTTACCCTTCCACCCCTCACAAGAACAAGAGAGTGCTCCTGAAGGTTGTGTCCCTCACCCGGTATGTAGGCAGTAACCTCAATGCCGTTTGATAGTCTGACCCTGGTAACCTTTCTCAGGGCTGAGTTGGGCTTTTTGGGGGTTACCGTGTAAACCCTCACGCAGACTCCTCTCTTCTGAGGGTTGCCCTGAAGTGCGGGGGCCTTGCTCTTCTTTTTTCTCGCTTCCCTACCTTGCTTCACAAGCTGGTTTATGGTAGGCATACCTGAAACCTCCTAAGCCAATTATTATAGCACATCTTTCAAAACTTTTGCCTTCTCTTCTTCAAGCACCTCTACCTCTGCATATTCCCACAGACCTGTTCCTGCAGGTATGAGGTTTCCTATTATCACGTTTTCCTTTATACCTCTCAGGTCGTCCACCTTCCCTTCGCAGGCAGCATCTGTGAGGACCTTTGTGGTTTCCTGGAAGGAGGCTGAAGATATCCAGCTTCTGGAAGTAAGGGCTGCCTTTGATATGCCCACGAGGATGGGCTCCGCCTTTGGTATCTTGCCTCCTTCCTCCCTTATTCTCTCTATCTCTTGCTGAAGCTCTTCCACTTCCACTTCCTCGTTCATTAGAAATCTGCTGTCGCCCGGGTCCACTATGCGTCTGCGTCTGAGCATCTGGCGTATGATTATCTCAAAGTGCTTGTCGTTTATGTCCACTCCCTGAAGCCTGTAAACCATCTGAACCTCTTTCAGGAGAAACCTCTGAAGCTCCTCCACGCCCTTTATCCTGAGTATTTCCTCTGGGACAGGTGTTCCATCGGTAAGTGGGTCTCCGGCGTTTACAAGGTCTCCATTCTTCACGAGAAGATGTTTACCCTTGGGCACAAAGTATTCCTTCTGAAGACCAGTTTCCCTGTTATAAACCACAACCCTGTAACCCCTTCCCTTTATCCGGACCTGTCCTTCTATCTCTGCCTCTATGCGGTCTGTTATCTTCGTTCCCTTCTGCACATACTGTCCGTGGCTCACAAGGATGTATTCGTCCTTCTTTATGTCATACTTTCTTGTCTCGCCGGTTCTGGGGTTAAAGACTATAACCTCGTCTGCATCCTCAAAGATTCTCACAATGCCGTCAATCTCCGTCAGGATAGCGGGGTTTTTGGGCCTTCTTGCCTCAAAGAGCTCCTCAACTCTGGGAAGACCTCCCACTATGTCTCGCACCTTTGCCATTTCCTTTGGAATGCGTGCCAGCACATCTCCTGGCTGAACCATGTAGTCTTTAACCACATAATACTTGTGCTGTATCTCTGTTCCCTCAGACTCACTGCAGGTTGGACATACCACCCATTCAAAACTTACCCTCTCTGCAGGCACGTTGAGTATGGAGTTGACTGGAAGGTCGTAGGAAACCTCTCTTCCATCCTCTGTGTGGACCACTATCTTTGGCGTGTGGAGCATAGCATCTTTGGGTCTCGTGAAGGAGACTATGGTGGAGGTTTTGCCGGTAAGGGGGTCTCTCTCTTCCTTTACTGTTATGTCAAGGGCTATGTCCTTGAACTCAACCCTTCCAGGTTCCTCTGCGATTATGAAGGTGTTGAAGGGGTCCCACTCTGCAAGGAGGGTATTTTCTGAGACTTCTTTTCCTTCTTCCGCAAGTATGCTGGCTCCGTATGGCACCGCGTGACGCTCCACCATCCTTCCCTCGGAGTCCAGTATACCTATTGCACCATCCTTGGATATGTTTATCCTCTTTCCTTCTCTGTTGGTTATGAGCCTTATGTTGTAATATCTGACCACTCCTGCCTTCTCGTTGAAGAGTTCACCCTTCACCCTCTCAGCTACGGCGGCACCACCTATGTGGAAGGTTCTCATGGTAAGCTGTGTTCCTGGCTCTCCTATGGACTGGGCTGCTATTATTCCCACCGCCTCACCCACGTCCACCAGCTTCCTCTGGGAAAGGTCCCATCCGTAGCACATGGCACATATGCCATGCTGGGACTCACAGGTGAGGGAAGACCTGACCATAACCCTTTCTATTCCTGCATGCACTATCCTGTCCGCAAGCTCCTCGTCCACAATTTGGTTCCTCTGGGCTATCGCCTCACCCGTGTAAGGGTCAAACACATCCTCTGCAAGGGTCCTACCTATTATCCTGTCCTTGAGGGATACCTTTTCTTCACCCCCCTCCACTATGGGCTCCATAACTATGCCCCTGTATGTTCCACAGTCTTTCTCCACTATGGTTATGTCCTGTGCCACATCCACAAGCCTTCTTGTAAGGTATCCTGCAAAGGCGGTCTTGAGTGCAGTATCTGCAAGGCCCTTTCTGGCTCCGTAGGTGGAGATGAAGTATTCAAGCACGGAAAGGCCCTCTCTGAAGTTGGATACAATTGGTGTCTCTATGAACTCTCCCGTATGCTTTGCCATGAGGCCCCTCATGGCAGCAAGCTGTCTTATCTGGTCCCTGTTTCCACGGGCTCCAGAGTTTGCCATCATGTATATGGGGTTGAATATGCCCGTGTATACCTTTTCCCCCTCTCTTCTCGTGCTTTTTTCTATCTCCTCAAACATAGCCTTTGAGACCCTGTCCGTTATCTCAGACCAGAGGTCAATTATCCTGTTATAGCGCTCCTTTGCAGTTATTATGCCGTTCCTGTGAAGCTCTGCGATTTCGTCTGTCTGTTCAAAAGCCTGAGAGAGAACCTCCTTCTTTACACCCGGAATCTGAAGGTCTTCAACACCTATGGATACCGCAGCCCTCGTGGCAATGTTATAGCCGAGCTCTTTCAGATCATCGAGGAACCTGGCGGTTCTTTCAGTACCGTATCTGTTGTATATGCTTGCTATGAGCTTGGAGACCTTTTTCTTGTCCATGGGCTCGTTTACAAAGGGATGTCCTTCTGGTAGTATGCTGTTGAAGAGAACCCTACCAGGGGTTGTCTCGACAAGCTTTCCATCCTCAAGCCTGAGTTTTATGCGGGCGTGCATGTCCACTCTCTTGTTTTCAAGAGCAAGAAGCACCTCCTCTCTGCTGAAGAAAAGCTTGCCCTCACCCTTCACTCCAGATATCTCCTGAGTCATGTAGTAAACGCCCAGTATCATATCCTGAGAGGGCATGGTTATGGGCTTGCCATGTGCTGGGGAGAGTATGTTCTGGGTGGAGAGCATAAGAATGTAGGCTTCAAGCTGTGCTGTAATCCCCAGAGGAACATGCACCGCCATCTGGTCCCCATCAAAGTCCGCATTAAAGGGAGGACACACTAGAGGATGAAGTTGTATGGCTTTTCCATCCACAAGGACTGGCTCAAAGGCCTGTATGGACATTCTGTGAAGGGTTGGTGCACGGTTAAGGAGAACTGGATGCTGTTTTACCACTTCCTCCAGGCACTCCCAGACCTCTGGCGTCTTCTGGTCCACAAGCTTCTTGGCGTTCTTTATGGAAGTTGCGTAGCCCTTTTCCTCAAGCCTTCTGTAAACAAAGGGCTTGAAGAGCTCAAGGGCCATTATTCTGGGGAGACCGCACTGGTGCATCTTGAGCTCTGGACCTACCACTATGACGCTTCTTCCCGAGTAGTCAACCCTTTTACCAAGCAGGTTCTGCCTGAAGCGCCCCTGCTTACCCCTCAGGTAATCTGATAGGGACTTGAGAGCCCTTCCGTTCTGGGTAACGACCCTTCCACGCTTTCCGTTGTCAATGAGGGCGGAGACCACCTCCTGAAGCATCCTCTTTTCGTTCCTTATGATTATCTCGGGTGCATCAAGCTCTATGAGCCTCCTTAACCTGTTGTTGCGGTTTATGATTCTTCTGTAGAGGTCATTGAGGTCCGATGTGGCAAAACGCCCGCCATCAAGGGCAACCAGTGGTCTGAGCTCTGGTGGAAGAACAGGGAGCACCTCAAGTATCATCCACTCTGGCCTGCTACCGCTCTTTATAAAGTCCTCCACAAGCTTGAGGACCCTCAGTATCTTTTTTACCTTTGATTCTGAAACCTCTTTCAGGACCGCGCTCCTTATGTCACCCTTTATCTTCTCAAATACAGGGAGGTCCTTTTTCTTTTGACGGAGTTTTTCATAATAGGACTGAATAGCCTCTCTTCCCGTCATGAAGCCCTCTGCAGGCTCCTGAGAAAGGCTACCGCTTTCAGGGTCAAGGTAAAGCTTTTCGCATATGATATTATGCAGAACCTCATTGAGCGCCATACCCTCGGGAGCCTTGATGTCTGCACCATACAGGCTCAGGTCTTCCGCCAGCACCCTGACCATACGCTCGTAAAGCTTTCTGTACCTGTTAAAGAGCTCCTCTGAAAGGTCCTCATAACCCAGACTGTAGGGCCTTATCTCCTCCCTGAGCTTCTTTGCATAGGTTTCAAGGTCAAGGGAAGAAAGAATTTTCTTTATTATTTCAGCACCCATACCCCCTTCATACTTGTGCTCCAGGCTTGTTGCAAACTCGGCGTTGTAAGTATCCTCATCCACCACATGGAGCCGGACAAACCTCGTGTTGCCCATATCATCCTTTAGGGGAAGGGTATCTTCCTGCTGGGCAAAGGCCCTTTCTTCTTCCTCGTTCATGGGATACTCTATAACCAGATAGGACTCAAAGTAGATAACCCTTTCCACATCCCTTACAGAAAGACCCATTAGGGTGGCTATTTTTGAGGGTGTGCTTTTGAGAAACCATATGTGGGCTACAGGTGCAGCAAGGTCTATGTGTCCGAATCTCTTCCTCCTTACGTAGGATTTTGTAACCTCAACACCGCATCTGTCGCATATAGTGCCCTCAAAACGCTTGCCCCTGTATTTTCCACACAGGCACTCGTAATCCTTTATTGGACCGAATATCTTGGCACAGAATAGTCCATCCTTTTCAGGCTTGTGGGTTCTGTAGTTTATGGTTTCTGGCTTTTTCACCTCCCCATAGCTCCAGCTCCTTATCTCCTCAGGAGAGGCGAGCATGAGCTTTATTCTTTCAAAGGGGAGAAGTCCTTTCCTCATGGTTGTTCCTCCTCAACTTCTATCTGGTCACAGGGCATTACTGCCCCGTTCTCACACCTCACATCCAGCCCGAGGGCTTTCAGCTCACGCACAAGCACTCTGAAGGACTCCGGCACTCCTGGCTGGTATATGTATCTGCCCTTTACTATGGACTCGTAGACCTTTGTCCTTCCCTCTATATCGTCGGATTTGACGGTAAGCATCTCCTGGAGGGTATGTGCTGCACCGTGTGCCTCAAGAGCCCACACCTCCATCTCTCCAAGTCTCTGACCACCAAACTGGGCTCTACCACCGAGAGGCTGCTGGGTCACCAGCGAGTAGGGTCCCGTGCTTCTTGCATGTATCTTGTCGTCCACCATATGAATGAGCTTGAGCATGTGCATGTATCCAACGGTGACCCTCATGTCAAAAGGCTCTCCAGTCCTTCCATCGTAGAGCACTGTCTTGCCATCTTCAGGAAGACCTGCCATCCTGAGGAGCTCCCTTATGTGCTCCTCGCTTGCACCCTCAAAGGCGGAGGTTGCCATGGGCACGCCCCTTTCTGCATAGAGGTTAATAACCTCCTCAAAGCTCTCTTCCTCCAGACCTTGCAGAAATTCTTCCACATACTTCTGGTTTTCACCCTTCACATCACCCACTGCGTAAATCTCCTTGAGAAAGTCTATGAGCTCCTGTTTCTCTGCACCCTCTTCAACAAGCTCTCTGAGCCTTTTGCCCAGCTCTCTGGAGGCCCAGCCAAGATGAGTTTCCAGTATCTGTCCCACGTTCATACGGGAGGGAACACCAAGGGGATTTAGCACCACGTCAACCGGGGTTCCATCCTCAAGAAAGGGCATGTCCTCCACAGGAAGAACCACAGATATGACGCCCTTGTTCCCATGCCTTCCTGCCATCTTATCGCCAACTTTTATCTTCCTCTTCTGGGCTATGTATACCTTTACGAGGGTATTTACGCCTGGTGGTAGCTCACTTCTTTTGCCTATGGACTCCATCTTGTCCTCGTATAGTTTTGAAACCATATCCACCTGGAAGCGGGTTCTTTCCCTCAGGTCGTTTATCCTTCTGCACAGTTCCTCATCTTCAAAGAGGTTTTCCGGCTTGGTTATGATGTAGTTGAGCAGCGCTTCAAACACCTGTTCGTCCACCACAGTGCCCGGTCTGTATACCTTCTTCTTGACAGTTATCTCCTTATCAAGCTTTTTGCCCAGCACGAGGTCCTTTACTATTCGGTTTCTCCCCTCAACTATGAGCCTCTTTTTCTTCTCAAGCTCCCTTTCAAGCTCTTCCCTTTCAGCTCTCTCCACGTGCTCTGCAAGGTAGTTTCTTCTCTCTCCGGTCTTTCTTACAAAGACCTTCACATCAACCACCACACCTTCCACACCCGGAGGACATCTCAGCGAGGAGTCTTTCACATCCCTTGATTTCTCACCAAATATGGCCTGAAGGAGCTTCTCCTCTGGCGTTAGCTGAGCTTCTCCTTTTGGAGTTACCTTTCCAACCAGTATATCACCGGGCTTTACGTAGGTCCCCAGCTTTACTATTCCGAATTCGTCCAGGTGAGATAGCAACCTCTCAGGAATCCCCGGTATTTGACGGGTTATCTCCTCGTTTCCAATCTTTGTCTCCCTTGCTTCCACTTCCAGCTCCTCTATGTGTATGGAGGTGTAAACATCTTCTTTCACAAGCCTTTCTGATATGACTATGGCGTCTTCAAAGTTGTATCCCCTCCATGGCATAAAGGCAACAAGCACATCTTTGCCCAGAGCAAGCTCTCCCCTGAAAGTGGACTGACCATCCGCAAGGAGGTCTCCCTTCTGGACCTTCTGTCCCTTTACCACAAGAGGTCTCTGATTGACGCAAGTGTTCTGGTTTGTCCTTTCAAACTTCTTGAGCTCATAAAGGTCTATACCTATGTCAGTAGGGTCGGCAAAGTTTATCTCCTCAGGGTTTACCCTTATGATTATCCTTCTAGAGTCCACTTCCTCCACATGGCCGCCCCTCCTGGCCACAACCACTGCACCGCTGTCAAAGGCCACCTTCTTTTCCATACCGGTGCCTATAAGAGGAGAAGAGGTAAACATGAGAGGGACGGCCTGTCTCTGCATGTTGGAGCCCATGAGGGCTCTGTTGGCATCGTCGTGCTCAAGGAAGGGTATCAGAGAGGCGGACACGGATATGACCTGCCTTGGTGAGACATCCATGTAGTGAACCTGCTCAGGCTTTACTATCTGTATGTCATTTCTGTAGCGCACATAAACTCTATCGCTGAGGATTCTACCTTCGCTGTCTGTGGGTGTGTGCTGGGCTATGACAAAGTTTTCCTCCTCGTAGGCGGCCAGGTGTTCCACCTTATCGGTTACTATTCCCTTTTCCACCTTCCTGTAGGGAGTCACGATAAAGCCGTATTCGTTTGTCTGGGCATAAACGGTAAGGGAAGTCACCAGTCCTATGTTCTGACCCTCTGGAGTTTCAATGGGGCAAATCCTTCCGTAGTGGGATGGATGAACGTCTCTTATCTCAAACTTTGCACTCTCCCTTGTAAGTCCACCCGGTCCGAGGGCGGAGAGCCTCCTCTTGTGCGTAAGTGCTGAGAGGGGGTTTGTGTTGTCAAGATACTGAGAGAGCATACCACCCTTGAGAAACTCATAGAGAGAGCTTGTGAGATACCTGGGGTTGAGAAGGTCCTGAGGCTTGAGATTTGGGTCTTCTGGGTTTGCAACGGTGCACCTGTCCCTGAAGAACTTTTCCATGCGGGCTATGCCTATTCTTGCCTGATTTTCCAGCAGCTCGCCCACAGCCCTTATCCTTCTGTTTCCAAGGTAGGCTATGTCATCCTTTTTCTCCCTTCCGTATCTGAGGTTTATTAGATACTTTATGGTGTTCACAAGGTCAAGGGCATTCAGAAACCTTGCCTGTCCTTCTGTGTAATCCTTTACCTTTACACTGTCCTTTTGTTTGAAAATCTCGGAGAGTATTTCCTCAGTGAGCGGTGTGCCGGCCCTGAAATCGCCCACGTCTTCTGCAAGAGCAAGATGAGGAAGTTCTGAGAGCCTTTCAAGGTCTGCAGGCCTTAGCTCTTTGGGAACTCTGTAAACCTTTGCATTGAGCTTTACCCTTCCCACCTTTGAAAGGTCATACCTGGTGAGGTCTCTAAAATACAGGTCAAAGTGGGACCTTGCCCTGCTTATGAGGTGTTCAAGCTCCATCACCATGGGCTCCACAGCCCTGAGCTTTTTGTATATGTCCACAAGGGCGTAGTCTCTTAGGGTAAACCTTGCAGGTATCTTGAGGGGGCTTCTCTTGTCCTGGTCTTTGGGTGCAGTTTCTGCCACGAGGGTCTCTATAAGTATCTTTCCGTATGGGCTTTTGACAGCGCTTTCCCTAGGGACTGCCGAAATAAGGTCTATTTTTATTCTCTCATCCTTAAGAAGTCTTTCAAGCTGAGAGAGTTCCTCAATAAACCTCTCCTCAAGTATGTCCTCTTCCACGCCTCTATCTTCCACCTTTGCCCTGTAGCGCAGAATGGCAAAAAGGTAGAAGCCTTCAAGGTCTTCAAGCCTGAACTCCTCACCTGTATCTCTGTCAAATATTACACCATTCTGCACAAAGAAAGCCCTTGCATCCGGATAGAAGGGCTTCAGGATGTCATAGGCGGTTTCAAGACCAAGAGCCCTGAGAACAAAGGTTCCACCAACCTTCCTTCTGTCTATCCTTGAAGAGAGTATGTCGGTGGTGCTGGAAAGCTCAAACTCAACCCTTGGTCCCTTGTCGGGTATGATGCTTGCCCTGTATATCATCCGGATTATGGTTGTCTCCTTCTGACGCTCTTCTTTTTCCTCAAAGAAAACGCCAGGGGAGCGTATGAGCTGGCTTACCACGATTCTCTCACTGCCGTTTATAATAAATGAGCCCGTCTGCGTCATCATGGGCACTTCGCCGAAGTATACCTTCCTGGGCTCACCCACCCTCTCACCCTTCTTCGTCTTTGTCCTGAGTCTTACCATCACCCTGAGAGGTATGGAATAGGTAAAGCCCTTTACCTTACACTCTTCCTCCGTATACTTCTCCTTGTGCACCAGCAGAGTCCCACACTTTGGACAGTTAACCCCATAACCTCCCAGAAAGCTCTGGTCTGTGTAGGCCTTGTAGCCACACCTGTTGCACTCCCAGTCTCCCACCTCGTAGCCCAGATACTCAAGATTTATCTTCTCATCAGGGTCCTTAAAAGGGAAAGAGGTAGAAAACACATACTCAAGACCTTTCTGCTCCCTGCTGGTGGGAGGAGTGTAAAACTGGAGGAAGGTTTCAAAGGATTCCTTTGGAAGGAAAAGCAGGTTTGGCGGACTGACAAGCTCTTCCCTTCTACCAAAGAACTTTCTTGGTAAGGGCATATTTTTTCTCATCTTTCAACCCTCTAAGATAGGATAAACTTATAATTATACACCGGTATTCTAAAGCTGTCAACACAAAAACAAAATACCCCCTGCATACACAGGGGGTGAGCCTTATAAAACCCTCTCATAAGGATGAGTTCACTTTATCTCTACTTCAGCACCGGCCTCCTTCAGCTTTGCCGCAATCTTCTCCGCCTCCTCCTTCGGAACTCCCTCTTTGACAGGTTTGGGAGCACCTTCCACAAGGTCCTTTGCCTCTTTGAGGCCGAGCCCCGTGAGCTCCCTGACCACCTTAATGACGTTTATCTTGTTGGCTCCAGGGGACTTCAGGATTACGTCAAACTCTGTTTTCTCCTCAGCCGCTGGTGCTCCAGCTGCAGGTGCTCCGGCTGCTGCCACAGGTGCTGCAGCCACCATTGCTGCAGACACGCCAAACTTCTCCTCAAGCTTTTTGACGAGCTCTGAAACCTCAAGCAGGGTCATGTTGCCTATGGCTTCAACGATCTCGTCAATGGTAAGTGTTGCCATGTCTATACCTCCTTATTAAGATTTCTTTTCTTCTAAAGCCTTAATGGTAAGCACAAGCTTCTGAGGTGCAGACTTGAGAGCCATGAGGAGGGCGTATATGGGTCCCTGAATGGCTCCCATGAGCTTTGAGACCAGCACCTCCTTGGGCGGAAGCTCTGCAAGTGCTTGCACATCTGCAGGTTTTAAAAACTTCCCCTGCATGTAAGCCCCCTTTATTTTAGAGAGGGGCTTTTCCTTGTCTATCTCCTTCACAAAATCATAGAGCATTTTGGCAACTCTGACCGGGTCACCATAGGCGAAGGCAAGGGCGGTAGGTCCCGTAAGAACCTCTCTGTGGTCCGCCATAACAGTGTTCATGAAGGCTCTGTAGAAAAGGGTGTTTTTACCCACAAGCACTTCTCCTTCAGCCTCCTTTACATCCGCCCTGAGCCTTGTGATAGCTTGAGCATCAATTCCCGTAAAGTCAAAAAAGATTACAAGGCTTGACCTGTCTATCCTCTCGCTATAGGAGTTAATAACTTGTTCCTTCTGTTCCCAACTCTTTCTCATGTTAGCCTCCTGTATTTCTTATCATGCTACGAGCTCCTGAAGCCTTTTCAGCGTTGTGGGCACATCCAGCTTCACAGAAGGGCTCATGGTAAGAGCGAGAGCCATGCCCTTCACATACTGACCCTTCGCACCAGGGGGCTTTGCCTTCACCACCGCATCTATGGCGGTGTAAATGTTCTGAATGAGCTTCTGTTCTTCAAAGGATATCTTCCCCACGGGCATATGAAGATTTCCTGTTTTATCTACTCTGAATTCGACTCTTCCCTTCTTGGCCTCTTCTATTGCCTGTCTTATGTTGGTGGTGACTGTTCCAGTTTTGGGGTTGGGCATAAGACCCTTGGGACCGAGTATCTTACCCAGCCTTGCCACCTTTGGCATTATTTCAGGAGTGGCTATAACCACATCGTAGTCCACCCATTCTTCTTTGGCTATTTTGTTTATGAGGTCTTCACCACCCACATAGTCTGCACCAGCATCCTTTGCCACTTTCTGATACTCACCTTCTGCAAGCACAAGCACCTTCAGCTCTCTACCTAGCCCGTTGGGCAGAACAACAGAGCCTCTCACCATCTGGTCCGCATACTTGGGGTCAACCCCGAGCCTCATGGCAAGCTCCACCGTCTGGTCAAACTTCGGACCACACTCTGCGTGCAGTTTCTTGAGAACTTCCACAGCCCCTTCTACCGTGTAGAAGGAGTCCTTCTCATAAAGCTGTAGACATTTCTGGTATCTTTTTCCCTTTTTCATGGCTTTACTCCTTCCATCCTTCTACTTCTATGCCCATGCTTCTTGCTGTTCCAACGACCTGCCTCATGGCAGCCCTGAGGTCCTTCGTATTCATATCTTTAAGTTTAAGCTTTGCTATTTCCTCCACTTGCTGAAGGTTTACCCTACCCACCTTTTGCTTTTTGGGGTCTGAAGAACCTTTCTGGAGCTTTGCTGCTTTCTTGAGGAGGTAAGAAACCGGAGGAGTTTTGAGTATAAAGCTAAAGCTTCTATCCTGATAAATGGTTATCACCACGGGCACAACAGTTCCCGGCTCAAAGTCCTTGCTTGCAGCGTTGAACTGCTTTACAAACTCCATTATGTTCACACCATGCTGACCCAGGGCAGGACCCACAGGGGGTGCAGGCGTTGCCTGCTGGGCGGGCAGCATCAGTTCAACCTTTGCAGATACCTTTTTCATCCTCTTTCCTCCTTTTTCCTTTCCATATAAAGAGTAAGGAGCATGTTCATCAGAGTATCAAGCCTCTGGTTTATGTGCCTCAATTCTGCCCTCGTTTCCTCCTGATACTTTTCCTGTCTGTCTTCTACTCTGTTGAGACGTTCTGTGAATTCATCCCTGAGTGATTTTATATGCCCCAGCAATTCTTGTTTATCTTTCTCCTGCCTTTCTTCAATCCTTCTTATGTATGCCAGCAGTTCTTGCTTGTCTTTTTCATGCTTCTCCAGAAATTCCTGCTTGTCCCTTTCCTGCCTTTCCTCAATCCTTCTTATGTGCCCCAAAAGTTCCTGCTTATCCTTTTCCTGTTTTTCCTCAATCCTCCTTATGTATCCCAACAGTTCTTGTTTGTCTTTTTCCTGCTTGTCCAGAATAGCGGCTGTCCTTTCGTCCACTATGTTATAGATGAGCTCAAGAGTCACCTTCTTTATTGCACCACCTATCCATTCCTTCATAGCTTTTCCACCTGAGAATAATCTAATTCAACGGGCGTAAGCCTTCCAAATATGCTCACCAGAACAACCACCTTTTCTTTTTCTGGATGAACTTCTTCCACAGTGCCCGTGAAGTTCATGAAAGGACCTTCTATAACCCTCACCTGGTCACCCTTTTCAAAGAGCACTCGCACAGGTTTAACACCCTTCTTCACAAAGGCGATTATCCTTTCCACTTCCTTCTCGTCAAGGGGTGCAACCCTTCCCCCCACAAGAACGGGCTTGTAAACATGAGGCGTTTTCTCTATGGCCCTCATAAGGGCATCGTTCATAACAGCCTTGATAAGGAGATAGCCCGGGAACATCTTTGATTCAAGGATTACCTTTGCCTCGGTTTTATTCTCCTTGCAGGTTATCTTCTGACCGGGCTTTGATATGGGTGGTGCCTCCACGCATATGTCTCCTTCAACGCTCTCCACAACCCTCACTTCACCATTCTCTATTCTGAAAGTGGTAACTCCCTTTTTACCAAGCACACTTATATCTCTGTTGTTGCCAAGTAGAGACAGCCTGTATTTTTCCTTGCCCATAGTCTTTATGACCACCTTTTCCTCTGCAGGCACTATAACATCCTCTACCTGCTGGAGAAGTCCCTCAAGCTCAAGCACCTTCAGCAGGTTTTCCCTTGCCGTGGCCTCCTTGCCTGCCTCTACCTGCAACGCATACCATTTAAACTCATCCATCCTTAGCCCCTCAAAGAAAGCAAGAAGTGTATAAGCCTGGTAAACACAAGGTCAAAGACCCACAGGCTTATACCAAAAGCCAAAGAAAATATTATAACACTTATTGTGGCTTTCAGCACAAGATTCCTTGTGGGCCATGAAACCTTGTCAAGTTCCCTCTTTACACTTCTTATGAACTCTTTAAGTCTCTCCATGATTCTTTCCTGCGGGGCGCGGAGGACTCGAACCCCCAACCGCGGGATTTGGAGTCCCGCGCTCTGCCAGTTGAGCTAGCGCCCCTATTTTACCTCTCTGTGCAGTGTGTGCTTTTTGCACCACTTGCAGTATTTTTTAAGCTCCATCCTCTGGGGATGCTTCTGCTTGTTTTTTGTGGTGGAGTAGTTCCTCCTTTTGCACTCTGTGCAGGCAAGAACTATGATTTCTCTTACTGCAGCCATCTTTTACACCTCACTCAATAATCTTAGTGACCACACCAGCACCCACAGTCCTTCCACCCTCTCTTATGGCAAACCTGAGCTGCTCCTCCATAGCCACAGGCTTGACTAGCTCCACCTCTATCTCCACATTGTCACCCGGCATCACCATCTCCTGACCCTCAGGAAGTTTTACCACCGTCCCAGTCACATCAGCCGTCCTGAAGTAAAACTGTGGCCTGTAGTTGAGGAAAAAGGGTGTATGCCTTCCACCTTCCTCCTTGCTAAGCACGTATACCTGCGCCCTGAACTTCCTGTGAGGCTTGACTGTCCCAGGCTTCGCCAACACCTGCCCCCTCTCCACATCGTCCTTGCCCACTCCCCTCAGCAGCACTCCCACGTTGTCCCCCGGTAGCGCCTCATCAAGTATCTTCCTGAACATCTCTATGGATGTGGCCACTGTCTTGAGTGGCTCCTCTCTCAGCCCCACTATCTCCACTTCCTCTCCCGGCTTTAATACCCCTCTCTCCACTCTCCCAGTCACCACTGTTCCACGCCCTGATATGGTAAACACGTCCTCTATGGGCATGAGGAAGGGTTTGTCCGCTTCCCTCTGTGGTGTGGGTATATACTGGTCCAGTGCATTCATAAGTTCTACTATGGCGTTGCACCACTGGTCTGGTTTGCCCGCGTCAAGCTCCTGAAGTGCTCCAAGAGCTGAACCACGAATCACTGGCACTTCATCCCCAGGAAATTCATACTTGGAAAGAAGTTCCCTTACTTCAAGTTCTACAAGGTCAAGTAGTTCTGGGTCGTCTACCATGTCGCACTTGTTCATAAAGACTACTATGTATGGCACGTTCACCTGACGGGCTAGCAATACGTGTTCTCTTGTCTGGGGCATGGGTCCGTCTGCTGCTGATACCACCAGTATTGCCCCATCCATCTGTGCTGCTCCTGTTATCATGTTCTTTATGTAGTCTGCGTGTCCAGGACAGTCCACGTGGGCATAGTGCCTCTTGGGTGTCTCGTATTCTACGTGTGTGATGTTTATGGTTATTCCCCTTTCCTTCTCTTCTGGTGCCTTGTCTATCTCCTCATACCTCATGCACTTTGCCTTTCCTCCTGGCATGACCCCTGCTGCAAGCACACAGGTTATGGCTGAGGTGAGTGTAGACTTTCCGTGGTCCACGTGCCCTATGGTGCCCACGTTCACATGCTCCTTTTCCCTTACAAACTTCTCCTTTGCCATCCTTTTACCTCCTTATTAAGCCCAGGACCGGACTTGAACCGGCGACCTCACCCTTACCAAGGGTGTGCTCTGCCTACTGAGCTACCTGGGCGAGTTTAATAAAAAGCGGGCGATGGGACTCGAACCCACGGCCTGCTGCTTGGAAGGCAGCTGCTCTACCACTGAGCTACGCCCGCTGGTGGAGGGGGCAGGATTCGAACCTGCGTAGGGCGGAGCCCGGGGGATTTACAGTCCCCTGCCTTTGGCCGCTCGGCCACCCCTCCTGACCTCAGAGCTGGCGGTGGGGGTCGAACCCACGCCCGCGGGATTACAAATCCCGCGCTCTGCCACTGAGCTACGCCAGCTTAAGGGCAATATTATATCATACTACCTTCGGGACTTTCAGTCAAGAGAAGTGTATAGGCACGGGCGGACTTGAACCGCCGACCTCCTCCTTGTAAGGGAGGCGCTCTGCCAGCTGAGCTACGCGCCTTGGAGGTAAATAGTATAGCACAATCCTGGCAACAAGACTATAATATAACCAATGGACCGGATGCAGGCAATCACCATAGTAGTTAGCATCCTTGGAGGGCACGCGGTGATTCCGGGGATGGTAGCAGCACTGCTAAACGAGTGTATTGACAAAGAATAAGCCATGGTCACCACAGAAAGACTTTATTATTCACTCAAGGATTACCTGAAGGAAAAATATGGTAGAAGAGTTCAGAAGATAACCGTTGCTCTTCCCTTTACCTGTCCAAATATAGATGGCACCAAGGCGAGGGGTGGCTGCACCTACTGTTTTTCAGGCACCCGACCTGCACATCTTGAGCCTTATATACCCCTGCGCCAGCAGATAGAAGAGGGCATAAGGAGGGCAAAAAACAGATACGGAGAAAAAATCCTGTTTTTTATCTACTATCAGTCTTATTCCAACACTTACGGAGAGTATGAATACCTCAAATCCATATACGATACGGCTCTTGAGTTTGAAGAAGTAGTAGGGATAGATGTGGGCACAAGACCTGACTGTGCTCCCGAATGGGTGCTTGACCTTCTGGAGAGCTATTCAAACAGGGGGCTTGAGGTATGGGTGGAGTACGGGCTTCAGAGCGCCAACTTCAGGACCCTCAGGTTCATAAACAGAGCACATGGAGTTTCAGACTTTGTGGACGCAGTGCTCAGAACAAAAAGAAGAAACCTGAAAGTATGCGCTCACATAATCCTCGGGCTTCCCGGGGAAGACAGGGAGGATATGTTGGAGACAGGCAAGCTCCTTGCCAGCCTTCCCATAGACGGCGTGAAGATACACCCTCTGCACGTAATAAAGAACACCAGAATGGCGGAGCAGTATATGAGAGGCGAGTTTGAAGTCCTGAGCCTGCAGGAATACGCAGAGCGTGCCGCAGACATAATAGAGATACTTCCCCCTTCTGTGGTCATTCACAGGCTCACCGGTGAGGTAGAACCAGACAGGCTTATAGCACCGGACTACTGCACCTACGCAAAAAAGCAGGAAGTTATAAAGGCTATTGAGGAAGAGCTGAGGAGGCGAGAGAGCCATCAGGGGTGTAAAATAGCCTTTAACCGATGAAAAAGCATCACTGGGCTCTGATTTCTCTTACGGTTAATCTGCTGCAGGCATTTCTGAAGCTGGTAGCAGGGCTCTTCACAGGGAGTCTTTCCCTCATTGGAGAAGCTGTGCATTCTCTGTCTGACTCCTTCGCATCAGTGGTAGCCTTTGTTACCATAAAGCTCTCCGATAAAAAAACCAGTAAGTTCCCCTATGGTCTTTACAGACTTGAAAACATAGGCTCCATAGTGATAGCCTTCTTTCTGCTCCTGACAGCCTACGAGATGATAAGGAGGGCTATAGGGAAGGAGGTGGTTGTAAGGGAGGAGTATTTAGGATTTGGTCTTGGCGTGGTAGTCTTTTCTCTTTTCAGCTCACTGGCTCTATCGGTGCTGGAAAGAAGGGCAGGTAAAAGGCTCAACTCACCAACGCTTATAGCAGACTCCTATCATACCCTTACAGATGCCTTCGGTTCTTCTCTGGTGCTCATGAGCTTCCTTGGAGTTTACATGGGCTATCAACTGGACAGATACTTTGCCCTTGGTGTTGCCCTGCTTATCAGCTACACCGCCTTTAACATACTCTGGAGGGAGGTCTCTGTGCTTTTAGATGTTTCCGTGGATGAAAGGACCCTTGATAGAATAAGGCATGTTCTTCTCTCTTTTCCTGAGGTTAAGGAAATAAAGGGGCTCTTTGTGAGAAGTTCTGGTGGGAGGCTCTTTGCGGACCTTGTGCTTGTGCTGGAGGGTAGAGATTTTATAAGGATGCATCAGCTTGTTGACCACATAGAGGAAAGGCTCAAGGAGGAAATAAAGGAGTTAGATATGGTGTTTATTCACTACGAACCCACAGATGGTGAAGACCTGAGGATTGGTGTGCTTGTAGACGAGGGGGGCAGTATAAGTCAGAAGTTTGAAAAAGCTAAGGAGCTTCTCATTTTTGGTGGCTCTCCCGAAAGGATACGGGAACTGCCGGAGGATGAAAAAGTTCTCTCAGAGCTTATAAGGAGTAAAGGTCTGCTCGTGGTGGTATGCGGACATCATCCTGAGTCATCAACTGCAAAGGGCATACTTAGTCAGGGGGGCGTTTTTGTGTGGGAAACGGATGAGAAGAACCCATACAAAGCCCTGAAGGAGGTGGTTTATAATCTTTGTAATGTCCAGAATCCTGATAAAGAAGGCAAGGCTTATAGACCCCTCTCAGAAACTGGACAGCATTAAAGATATACTTATAGAAAAGGGAAGGATAAGGGCAATAGGGGATGACCTCTTTGAGCTTGAGGCTCAGGTTATAGAGGCAAAAGGGCTCATCGCATGCCCCGCTTTTGTGGACCTTCATGTGCATCTGAGAGACCCTGGTCAGGAATACAAGGAAGATTTAGAGAGCGGGATGAGATGTGCGGTAGCAGGTGGATTCACCACTCTGGTATGCATGCCCAACACGAAACCACCCATAGACTCACCTGAGGTCGTGGAATATGTAAGGAGAAAGTCTGAGGACATAGGGCTCTGTAGAGTTCTGCCTGCGGGTGCCATAACAAAGGGCAGAAGGGGACAGGAACTTGTGGACTTTTATGCCCTGAAAAGGGCTGGCTGTGTTGCCTTTACCGACGATGGTGCACCCCTCATGGACTCAGCCCTGATGGAAAGGGCTCTAAAGCTCACCGCACAGCTCGGGTCTTTTGTGATGAACCACTGTGAGGATGACAGGCTTGCATACGGACACATTAACGATGGATACGTTAGCTCCGTGCTGGGTCTATATTCAAGACCTGCGAGCGCAGAAGATGTGCTTGTGGCAAGGGACTGCATCCTTGCCTATCATACAGGGGGACATGTGCACATCCAGCATCTGAGTAGCAGGCTGGGTGTTGAAATAATAAGGCTATTTAAGGAAAAGGGAGTGAGGGTTACATGTGAAGTAAACCCCTATCATCTTATGTTTACGGAGGAGGAGCTCCTCAGGTCTTCTTCATACGCAAAGGTAAACCCACCTCTGAGAAGGGAAGAAGACAGAAGTGCTCTGATTGAAGGTCTGAAGGATGGCACAGTAGATTGTATAGCAACAGACCATGCACCCCATGCGGTATGGGAAAAAGGACAGTTAGAAAGTGCCATGCCTGGCATTATAGGGCTTCAGACCGCATTGCCTATGATGCTTGAGCTTGTAAGACAGGAAATCATCAACCTTTCAAAGCTGGTAGAGCTAATGTCCTGCAGACCTGCAAGAATACTTGGTCTTGAGGATTGCGGAAGTCTGAAGGAAGGCTCAAGGGCAAACCTGGTGCTTTTTGACCCAGAGATAGAATGGGTGCTAAACGATGAGACAAACCTCTCAAAGTCCAGAAACACGCCCATCTGGGGCAAAACACTCAGAGGGAAAGTGATATACACAATTTTTGAGGGCAGGATAGTTCATCAGGATGTTTAAAAGGGTTATGATAATCGGTGTTGGCTTTATGGGAGGCTCTTTTGCTCTTGCCTGCAGAGAGGCAACAGGCTGTGAGGTCTTTGGAGTGGACATAAAGCCGGAGGCGATAGAAAAGGGCAAAGAGCTGAGAGTGTTAGATAATGGCTCTACAGAGCTGGAAGCCATAAAAACCTATGAGCCAGAACTGGTGGTGCTGGCGACCCCTGTTAGGACATTCCTGCCCATAGCCGAAAGGCTGAAGGACCTCATAACCCCAGACTGTATAGTTTCTGACCTTGGCTCGGTGAAAGGTTCTCTGGTCTACAGGCTTGAGGAGATTCTGGGCAACAGGTTTGTGGGAGGGCATCCCATAGCGGGCACTGAAAAGGCAGGAGTGGAAAATGCACTCAGAGACCTCTTTAGAGGAAAAAGGCTTATACTCACGCCTACAGAAAGGACAGACCTTGAAGCCAAGGAAAAGATAAGGAATTTATGGACAGATATAGGCTCGGTGGTGGAGGAGATGGACCCACAGCTTCACGACTTTGTCTTTGGTGCAGTGTCGCACCTTCCCCATGCGGTGGCCTTTGCCCTCATGAACACCATAGAGAGGCTCAGCACGGAAATAGACCTTTTCAAATACCCCGGGGGCGGCTTCAAAGATTTTACCCGCATAGCGGCTTCAGACCCAATAATGTGGAGAGACATATTTATGGAAAATTCGCAGGAGGTTATGAAGGCTATAGAAGCTTTCACTTCCTCACTTCAAGAGCTGAGGAAACTCATTGAGAAGGGGAAGGAAATGGAGCTCACACAATACCTTCAGAGGGCAAGCATAAGAAGGAGGTCTTTAGAAGAAGCTTAACAGAAGTTTAACAGTCTGTCTGTAGAATTAAGACTGTGCTCACGAGAAGAAGTTTTCTTGAAAGTTGTTTTGCAAGTGTCCTACTCTTTCACATAAACAACCTCAGCTTTGCACAGGATGCAGAGGAAGTATTTCCCCAGGGAATTGCCAGCGGAGACCCCACACAGACGGGAGCTATACTCTGGACACGGGTAAACCCCGCCGTCCACAAGAAGATGAATAGAGACCTTATACTGCAGATATCGGAAGAGCCAGACTTCAAAAGAGCCTTTACTGGCAGGATTCCTGCGGGCTCTATAAATGTCGGCGACGACTTTACGGTGCGTATAGACCTTGATGGTAAGCTCCAGCCCGGAAAGACCTATTACTACAGGTTTATTTACGCAGATGTGCCCTCCATGGTGGGCAGGTTCAGAACCCTTCCAGAAAGGGCTGAGGAGTTCTCCCTTGCTTTCGTGGTATGCCAGAATTATGCGGATGGATACTACACTGCCTACAGGCATCTGGCACAGGAAGACGTGCACTTTGTGGTTCACCTTGGGGACTTTATCTACGAAAAAATATACGGACCGGCAAGGGTGCCCGGAAGAGACCTTCGCATGCCCTCGGGTGAAGACATATGCGTAAACCTTGAGGACTACAGGTATCTATACAGGACCTACCTTTCCGACCCAGACTTCAGGCTCGCCCGTGCCATGCACCCCTTTATAGCCACCTGGGATGACCACGAGTTTCTCAACGACCACTACTTTGACTATCATAGGGGCACATGGGGGTATTTTACAAAGCACCCCTTCGGTGGTGACAGGGAAAAGATACTGCGCCTGAGGCAGGAAGCCCTCAAGGCATGGCTTGAATACGTGCCAGCGAGGGTAAAGACTGACTTTGGAAACAGAGACCCCCTCTCATGGATTACCATATACAGGGACTTTGACCTCGGAGGTCTGGGGCATCTTATTGTGACAGACCTGCGAAGCTACAAAGATAGGCCCCCATGCGAGGGAAGGTTTGGAGTAGAAGGTTGCAGAGAACAGTTCAGGACCTCCATGCTGGGTGCGGACCAGAAAAGGTGGTTCTTCTCAAAACTGGCAGAAGGCAGTTATCGCTGGAAGGTATGGGCAAGCAGTGTTCAGCTTTCAAGGTCCATGACAGATGGAAGGTTTGGCTCGCTGGATGCGTGGGACGGATACGCCGGCGAGCGTCAGCAAGTGCTGGACTTTCTGAAAGAGAAGGGCATGCAGAACCTCATCGCCATAACGGGCGACAGGCACGCAAGCCTTGTGGCAGAAATTCCAGACAGCTACGAAAAACCCGAAAGGGTCTTAGGTGCAGAGTTTATGACGCCGGCGGTTTCCTCCATCAACGCTAACGAAGGAGGCTGGTGGAGAAGGAGCTGGAGCTACCCCTCCCTTGAGGACTTCCAGAGGGCTGAAATGGCTCAAAACCAGTGGATAAAGCACATCAACTCCATAAACTGCTGGGGCTACAGCGTGCTGACGCTTGGCAGAGAAAAGGCAGAATGCACCATATACTCGGTAAACAAATACAGAAGGGACGCAGATAAGAAGATAGACGCAAGATTTTTCTATAGTGGGGGATTACTTGAAAGAGCCTGAGCCTTCCTGCTCCCACACAAGTATCTCACACCTCTCTCTGTCTTTGCCCAGTGCCTTGTGCCGGCCTTTACCTCAAGGAGGTCTCCGGCCTTTAGATGGTAGACTCCCTCCTCCGTGCCGATGGTTATCTCTCCCTCCAGCACATAACGGACTTCATCCTCAGGGTGCGTATGCCAGTCGTAGAAGGTGCCCGGCGGGTCATACCAGACATAAAAACCTTCATAGCCCATGTTTCTGAGCCTTTCCTCTGCGGTTTTTATGTCCATGGTTGAAGATTTTAACCCAGAAGTTGCTCTATGTGTTTTTTCAGGATGTGATTGTTCTTTCTGTCTGCAAGCTCTTTCATACATTCAAGAGCTCCCTGTGCACCTATGGCATGAAGGGCGTTGAATATGGTCACAAGCTCATAGGTATCTTCGCTGTCTCTGGCAAGCTGGCACAGATGTTCAACCGCCTTCTCTACGCGTCTCCTGCCTATGAGCTCTATTACAAACATCCTTGTCTGTGTGATGGGGTTTTTCAGCCCAAGAATTAGCTTGTCGTCAAAATCCATGCTGTGAAAGCTCTCAAGGTCTGCACCACAGTTTGGGCACTTAAGGTCCTTCTCTGTGACCTCATGCCAGCAATAGGGACAGAACCACTTCACACCTATTAAAATATCCTTATCATGCTTGATATGGAGCTTATAAGAAAAAACCCAGAGCTCGTCAGAGAAAGGCTTGCATTAAGAGATAAAGAGCTTGCGGGTCTTGTGGACAGAGTCCTCGAGCTTGATGCACAGAGGAGAAGCATTCTCAGGGAGCTTGAGGATCTGAGGGCTACAAGGAACGCAAAGAGCAAAGAAATAGGTATGCTGAAAAAACAGGGGCAGGATACTTCACCACTTGAGGAAGAGGTAAAGAGGCTAAGAGAGAATATAGAGAAGAGGGAAGAGGAGCTCTCTGCAGTTGAGAGCCAGCTAAAAGACCTTATGCTTCGCATTCCAAACCTGCCTCACGAGAGCGTGCCCTATGGGGAAGATGAGAGTCAGAATGTGGAGGTCCGAAGATGGGGAAAGCCCAGAGAATTTTCCTTTGAGCCAAAGCCTCACTGGGAGATAGGTGAGAGGCTGGGAATCCTTGATTTTGAAAGGGCAAGCAAACTCTCTGGCAGTCGTTTTGTGGTCCTCAAGGGCTGGGGTGCAAAGTTAGAGAGAGCTCTCATAAACTTCATGCTTGACCTCCATTCAAGGAAGGGATACAGGGAGGTATTGCCCCCTCACCTTGTAAGACCAGAGATTCTACTTGGAACAGGTCAGCTTCCCAAGTTTGAAGAAGAGCTCTACAGGTGCGAAAGGGATGACCTTTACCTGATACCCACTGCCGAGGTGCCCCTTACAAACCTTTTCAGGGAAGAGATTCTTTCTGAAGAGGACCTACCCATATACATGGTCTCTTACACGCCATGCTACAGAAGAGAGGCTGGTGCCTACGGAAAAGACATAAGGGGAATCATAAGGCAACATCAGTTCAACAAGGTGGAGCTGGTGAAAATCGTAAAACCGGAGCATTCTTACGAAGAGCTGGAAAGACTCACCTCTGATGCGGAGGATGTTCTGCAAGCACTGGGACTCCCTTACAGAGTGGTCCTTCTGTGCACAGGAGACATGGGCTTTGCCTCAGCAAAAACCTACGATATAGAGGTATGGCTGCCCTCTCAGGGACGATACAGGGAAATATCTTCCTGCTCAAACTGTGAGGACTTTCAGGCGAGGAGGATGAACACACGCTACAGGGATATCAGTGGCAGGCTTCACTTTGTTCACACACTCAACGGCTCTGGGCTTGCGGTGGGGAGGACGCTGGTGGCAATCTTAGAAAACTACCAGCAGGAAGATGGGTCCGTGGTGGTGCCAGAAGCACTCAGAGATTACCTGAAGGCTGATGTTATAAGGCTATAATATAACACCATGCGAAACTACGCAGAAACGCTAAACCTTCCAAAAACAGACTTCCCCATGAAGGCAAACCTGCCAGAGAGAGAGCCTCAGATACTTCAGAAGTGGCAGGGGCTATACAGAAAGCTCAGGGAAAGAAACAGGGTAAAGCCCCTCTTTGTCCTTCACGACGGACCGCCCTATGCCAATGGACACATACACATAGGACACGCCCTCAACAAGGTATTGAAGGATGTTATCGTAAAATACAGGCTCCTTACGGGGTATGATGTGGACTTTGTGCCCGGATGGGATTGCCATGGGCTTCCAATAGAGCAGCAGGTGGAAAAGGAGCTAAAGGCTAAAAAGCTCACAAAGGAGGATATTGGAAAGGTTCAGTTCAGAAGGCTCTGCAGGGAGTATGCAAAGAGGTTTATAGAAGTTCAAAAGGAGGAGTTTATCCGCCTTGGCGTGCTCGCAGACTGGGAGAACCCCTACATAACCATGGACCCAACCTATCAGGCTCAGGAAGTTAGAGAGCTGGGAAGGGTCTTCCAGAGGGGCTTTGTAGTGAGGAGCAAAAAGCCTGTCTACTGGTGCATATACGACAAAACCGCAGAGGCAGAGGCTGAGGTAGAATACTACGAGAAGGAAGACCCCAGCATATATGTGAAGTTTCCCCTAAAAGACCAGCCAGACACATACCTTTTAATCTGGACCACCACCCCGTGGACACTGCCGGCAAACCTTGGAGTTATGGTGGGCGAGGAATACGACTATGTGTTCTTCAGTGTTGGAGAGGAAACCTATGTGCTTGCAAAGGCTCTGCTTGAAAGCCTCAAAAGCCTAACGGGCGTTGAGGGGGAGGTCATAAGGGAGGTAAAGGGCTCAGAGATAGTGGGTCTTGAGTATATTGCCCCCTACGGGGAAAGAGTGAACAGAACATACCCCTCCGAGTTTGTGGAGCTCTCCACTGGAACGGGTCTTGTCCACATGGCACCGGGACATGGTAGGGAAGACTACATGGTGGGTCTCAGATACGGACTTGAGCCCTTTGCACCCCTTGACGATGAAGGAAGGTTTACTGAGGAGGCTCCAGAGTTTATAAGGGGCATGAGGGTCTTTGAAGCAAACCCCCTCATAGTGGAGGACCTGCGCTCCAGAGGGCTTTTGCTGCACGAGGGCAGGATAAGGCACTCCTATCCCCACTGCTGGAGGTGCAAAAACCCCGTCATCTTCAGGGCAACGCCCCAGTGGTTTATAAGCATGACAGGATTGAGGGAAAAGAGCCTTGAAGAGATAGAGAAGGTTCAGTGGATACCCTCTTATGGCAGAAACAGGATAGCGTCAATGGTGGAAAATAGACCCGACTGGTGCATATCCCGTCAGAGGTTCTGGGGAGTGCCCATAACGGTTTTCTACTGCAAAAACTGCGGTCATGTGGTGGCAGAAAAAGAGGTCTTTGAAAGAGTCTCCAGCCTGATAGAGGGCTCCCCAGAGGGTGCAGACCTCTGGTTTGAAAAATCCCCGCATGAGCTTCTGCCAGAGGGATACACCTGTCCAGCCTGCGGCTCTAAAGAGTTCATAAAAGAGGAAGACATACTGGATGTGTGGTTTGACTCTGGCTCTTCCCATGCCCATGTGCTCAGAAAAAGGGGAATAGACAGGGCAGACCTCTACCTTGAGGGCTCAGACCAGCACAGGGGGTGGTTTCAGGCATCGCTTTTGGAGTCCGTTGCCAGCTACGGACATGCACCCTACAGGGCGGTTCTGACCCACGGCTTTGTGGTGGACGAAAAGGGCAGAAAGATGTCCAAGTCGCTGGGTAATGTGGTCTCCCCTCAGGAGGTCATATCCCAGTATGGTGCAGATATCCTCAGGCTCTGGGTAGTTTCCGAAGACTACACTGAAGATGTCAGGCTTGGAAAGGGTATAATTCAGAGGCTTGTGGAAGACTACAAAAAGATAAGAAACACTATAAGGTTTCTTCTGGGAAACCTCTACGATTTTGAATTGTCAAGGTCTATATCCTTTGATGAGCTCCACCACTTTGACCGCTGGATGCTCTCTTACCTGCAGAAGGTTCTTGAGGAAGTCCACAAGCACTACGAAAATTATGCCTTTCACAGGGTCTATCACCTCATAAGAAACTTCTGCTCTGTAGAGCTTTCCAGCCTCTACCTTGATGTGCTCAAAGACAGGCTTTATGTTTACGTACCCCAGAGCCCGGAAAGAAGGTCTGCCCAGACGGTGCTATACGCTCTGGCTGAAGCCCTGATAACTTCGGTGGCACCCTTCCTGAGCTTCACCGCAGAGGAGGTATGGGAGCATCTTAGAGGCATAAACCCGGAGCTTCCAGAAAGCGTCTTTATGCACCAGATACCCCAGCCAAGGAAAGAGCTGACCGATGAAAAACTCCTGAAAGACTACGAGTATCTCATAAAACTGAGGGAGGATGTGATGAAGACTATAGAGGTAGCCCGAAGGGAAAAGGCGGTGAACCATCCTTACGAGGCTCAGCTCTTTCTCTGGGGAGATGGGCTGGAAGTGGCAAGAGAGTATGAAGACTATCTCAAATACTTTTTCACAGTCAGCAGGGTTCACTTCTCCGAAGGTGGTCAGTATGTGCTGGAGGGCGAGTCCGTAAAAGGCGTAAAGGTGGGCGTGTCCCCTGCAGAAGGGAGGAAGTGCCCGAGGTGCTGGCTTTACTATCCTGAGGAGGAGTTTGAGGGAGAAGTATGCAGAAGATGTGCAGGGGTGCTTCAGGAGGTATAAATTTAGTATGTTTGGAGGTCTAATTATGATGAAGCAAAGCATACCTCTCATAGAGCTTTTAAAGGAAGAAGAGGGTCCAATCCTAATCGCAAGCCATGAAAATCCCGATGCGGATACTCTTGGCAGTGCTCTTGCTCTTTACATGTTTCTCAGGAAAAAGGGCAAAAGGGTTGTGGTAGGATGCAAGGATAGGGTGCCCCACTTCCTTGACTTTCTACCGGGTGCTGAGGAGGTGGTCAGGTTGCCGGTTAATGAGGTATTCAGTCTTGCTATAGTGGTGGATGCCAGCGGTTTCTACAGGGTTAACGCAGAAGTGAAGACTTTCAAAAGGGTAAGGATAGACCATCACGTGGGTGGAGAGTTCTATGGAGAGTATGATTACATAGACCCCGACGCACCATCCACCACAGCACTTATATACAGGTTAATCTGTGAATGGGACAGGTCTGCCATAGACAGAGATATGGCGGAAAACCTCTATGCCGGACTTGCAACAGATACTGGCTTTTTTAAATATTCCAACACAGACGCAGAAACCTTCCAGCTGGCTAAGGAGCTGGTGGAGCTGGGGGCTCAGCCCCACTGGACCTTTGTGAACTTTGCAGAAAGAGAAAGCTTAAACAAAATGAAACTTATATCAAAGGTGCTTGAAACTATGTCTCTTCACGAAGATGGGCTCGTGGCAGGCATAACCATCTTTGACAGGTTTTTCAGAGAAACGGGCTGTGAATACCCGGACAGTGAAGGGCTTGTAAACTATCCTAGGTCTCTGGAAGGGGTTGAAGTAGCCTACGCTATTATAGAAAAACCAGAGGAGGGCGTGTGGAAGGTGTCTCTCAGGTCAAAGGGTAGGGCAGATGTAGCAAAGATTGCGGAAGCCCTGGGCGGTGGAGGGCACAAATACGCCTCTGGATGCAAGATTCAGGCAGGTGGTTATCAGGAAGCTCTTGAGAAACTCCTGAAGGCTGTGAGAGAAGGCCTTGAGAGAGACGGTCTAATAAAACACGCTGTAAGCCAGACCGCCTAAGTGTTCCCTGAGAGCCTTGTAGCTGTCATTGAGAACACTCATGCGAGGGATGAAGCTGTAAAGATTATAAGTTTTATCTTGCTTGAAATCTGTAGGGTAGGGCACAACCTCCAGACCTGACCTTTTAAAAGTTTCAACAGCCCTCGGCATGTGATATGCGGATGTTATGAGGGCAACTCTTTCAAAACCTCTCCTCTTGCATATTTCCTTCACATACCTCGCATTTTCAAAGGTATCCCTGCTTCTGACTTCTGTGATTATGCTGTTTTTGTCCACTCCCAGCTCCTCAAGAACCTGTCTCATGACCTCCGCCTCAGGGAGCTTTCCTATGCTTGCACCACCTGAGAGTATGAGAGGGAGCCCATATTTTTTGTGAAGTATAAAGCCAGTTAGAAGCCTTTTCATGGAGTCCTCCTTGAGAATCCCCGTGTTATAGGCTCCGCCACCAAGAACTACCAGTGCATCAACCCTCAGACTCTCCGGAACAGGGTAGGCTTTCTCCAGAGGTCTGTAAAGCATATCTTTTACAGGCTCTACCGATAGCAAATACAGACTCAGAGCACCGAAGATTGCTATGAAATTCACAGATTTCCTCTTTGAAATCATGGCTATAAGAAAGAACATGAGAATAAATATGGCAGGTGGAAGAAGAAGAAAGCTCAGGAGCTTTTTCAGAAAAAAGCTCATCTCCCTGTCCGGACACCTATGAGCACATTTTCCACGCCAGCACCTTTACCCACATCCATGAGGGCAACCACAAACTTGTGTGGCACATCCTCATCAGCCTCCACCACAAGGGTCTTTGGCTTCTTTTCCTGAATATCCCTTTCTATATCTTTCAGGCTCATATCCCTCCCACCTACCTGATACCTGCCATCCCTGAGCACCTGAACCCTGAAAACCTCAAGGCTCAGCTTTTCACCCTCCTTTGCAAAGGGAAGCTTTACTGCAAGAAAGGTCACGGGCGACTGAAAGGCAATGACTGCAAGAAATAGAAAGACCGCAAGAAGCGTGTCCACAAGAGGGACAACATCTATGTATGCCCTTTCGTCGTAGCTCAGCCTTCTTCTTCTCATCTGAGTATCCTCAAAACCTCAAAGACTTCAGACTCAATCCTGTTAAGGATGCTGTTGCCCCATATCCTGAAGAGCCAGTAGGCAATCAATGCGGGTATGGCAACCGCAAGCCCTGTCGCCGCAGCCACAAGAGCCTCACTTATACCCTTTGAAAGCAAAACCATTGCCTGCTCGGGGTTTGCCGTGGCAAAGGCTGAAAAAACCTTTATGAGTCCAGTAATGGTCCCAAACAGACCTATCAGGGGGGCAACGCTTGCCACGGTGGACAGCAGAGGAAGATTCTTCTCCAGCTTTGGCACGAGCAGTGAGAGCTCAAGGTCAAGGCTTTTTATCATATCCTCCCTGCCAGCCTTGCCTTCTCTGTAATTCTGCAGCATTTCTTTGAGCATGCCTGCGGTATGGGAGCTGTCAGTGGAAAGCAGTTTTATGGCCCCCTCTATGTCCCCACTTGCGATAAGAGGCTTCAGGTCCCTTACAGTCCTGCTTATGTAGTTGGAGGCACGGAGATGAAATATGCGTTCCACTATCACAGCCCAGGAAAGCACTGAAAGAAATAGCAAAGGATACATGGCAAGTCCGCCTTTCTGCAATAGCTCAAAAAGTCCTTCCATATCACCTCACCTCACACTTTGGTAGACCCTGCCTCAGCCTGTTGTATAAGTTAACATCCTCGGGACTTGACCTGCTAAGGTCAAACCTCTCCAGCATACAGCTGGCATCTCTTCTTGCACCAAGCTCCAGAAGCACACGGGCACCCTCAAGCACTGCCTGATTGTAGTAGGGTTCCCCCCTATAGTTGAGAGATACTTCCACAAAGTTCTCAAGGGCTTTTTTCTTATCACCCTTTTTCAGGTTGTCAAAGCCCAGAAGAAGAATCGCTTCCCCTCTTAGGCTTCTATCTGGGCTTTTTACAACATAGTCCAGTAAAGCTGTATCCCCACTCTGCCTGTAAAGGTCTATGAGATACCTTTCAAACTCCTGACTTCTGTATCCCCCCTTTATGATATCACGGGAGAGGGAGAGGGCAGAGGAAGTATCTCTCAGAGCTAGGTAAAGACCCACAGCCCTCACCCTGTCGGGGTTTTCCCCTTCAGCAAGAAGGTCCGCAAGGCTCTTAGTATCACCCGCTGATGTGTAGAGCTTTATAAGCTCTTCCCTTGCCTGCCTTCTGTCTTCTTCAAGCTCTGCCTCCCTGTAAACTTTGTAATACAGGACAAGTTTTTTGGGAATCTCCTCTTCCAGTTGGGCAAGCTTAAGGATGGCCTTGAACTTCAGAGGCGTGTTAAGTAGTCTGAGAAGTTCCTGCTCAGCCCCCTTTCTATCTCCCCTCTTTGCCTGAAGCACTGCGTACTGATAGATTATTTCGGGTGGTGGGTTTTTCTCCCTTTCCATGTAGCCTTTTATAAGCCTCTCCATCTCCTCATCCCTTATATCCTTGCCAGAAAACTCAAGAAGGGAGAGGGTTGCCTGTTTTGCCTCCTCCCTGTCAGGAAACCTGCGCAAAACCTCATAGTAGCTTTCCTTTGCTTTTTCTCTGTTTCCCATATTGTAGTGAGCATCTCCCACCCTCAGCATAGCTCTCGCTTTGAGGGGGCTTTTTTCTGAAACTCTGTCAAAGAAGGATATGGCTCTCTGATAGTTACCCTCAAGAAAATAGGACATGCCCAGAAGGTAAACTTCCTCGTCGGACCTGTCTGTGAGAAAGCTCCTTGCCAGCCCCGTATCTCCCAACATCAGGGCGGAGCGGGCTTTGAGTAATTTTGACCTCTGGTCATTCCTTCCCTGGAGCAAACTAATGACCTCTCTGTATCTCTTAAGGTTGTAAAGGGCTATGGACCTGTAGTAAGGGTCTTGGAAGAACCCCAGAGCTCCTAGCCAGTCTCCTCTCCTGAACCTTTCCCATCCGCTGAACTCTCTGGCAAGCTCTGGATATAGCCCCGCCGCCTCAGAAAGCAAAGAGTTCATGTCCCCACCAGTCCAGTAGAGAGCCTCAAGAAGCCACATGTAATCTTCCCTGTCCTTACCTCTCTTGTTTTCTAAAAGACTTATAACCCTTTTGTAGTCTCCCACCCTGACTGCAGAGTATACCGCATACCTGAGATTTCCAGCCTCAAGAAAGCTCTTGAACGCAAGGGAGTAATCCCCTGCGTTGTAAGCTATGATGCCAGCGTTTTCTAAAAAGCGGGGATTTTTTGTCATAGCATATGTGAGCCTTGAAAGATAAAAGTCCTTCTCCGATATGAAGGCATAGAGCTCACCCGCAAGTCTTGGGCTGAGGCTTTCCAGCACTCCTGCATACCTGAAAGCCTGCTCTCCCTTCCCTTCCCTGTATTCAATCAGTGCAAGGTAATAAAGAGCTATGTCTCTGTATGGCTTTCCTGGGGTAGAATAGGAGGAGAGTATGCCTTTTGCCTCAGGCAGGCTTCCTGCAAAGTATTTTATGATAGCAGCCCTCAGCAATGTGCTGTCCCTGTATAGAGGGTTTTCCTTACCTTCCACAAAATCTGATACATACTGACAGTATTGGCTAAAGACCGCACTTTTACAATCTGGTTTTTCTGCCTTGCCTTCTTTTATATTCCTTACCACTTGCCAGAGCCCGTCCCTATTTTCAGGAACAGAGCCTTTCAGGACAAAGTGAAGGGCATAGTAAGCCTCACAGGCAGGTTTCTGATACATGTGGGAAAACTGACAGGAATTACTGAAAAGCTCAAGGGCTCTGCCTTTCTGGTCTTTTGAGTAGGCTATTATTCCAAGCACATACTCTGCCATAGGTTTGAAGGGTGAGTTGGGAATCACAATAACCTTCCCGAGCTCCTCCTCAGCCTGAGAGCTTCTGCCCTTCAGGTAGTAGTCAACACCAAGCCTGTAAGACAGGGCGTCCTTTGGCTCTCCGCAGCTTATACTGCTTGCTCTCTCCACCGGCTTGACCTGAGCGAATTCCATAACCCTTGGAGTTTCAAGCAGGGTAGGAGTCAGGTCGAGCTCTCTTGCGATAGGCATGGGAAGCTTCTCCGGAGGCATTAGCCTGGGCTTTTCCTCAAAAACCTTTCCGGTAAGCTCCACGCTTACGTCAAACTCCTTACTTATCTGCTGGGCAAAGGCAATAGCCAGAAGTAGTAATAGGCTAAAGAGCCTTATAGGCTTCCACATAAAGTTCCCCCAGATGACAGGTTATGTTAAGCCTCATTATAACATTCCTGTCCTTTTCCATGTGAACAAGAGAATAGCTGGCATTATCGCATCCAAAAGACCAGAACTTAGAAAGGTCCACCTTAAGAAGACCGCAATACATACACCTTATGGGAACGGTATGTGAGACAACAGCCACATTCTGACCCCAGTGCCTTTCCTTCAAGTATTCCATAAAGCTATTCACTCTGCTGTAAACATCCTGCAGACTCTCACCACCCTCAAAGCTCACCCTGTGAGGCTCTTCCAACCACTGTCTGAACTGCTCAGGATATCTTTCCTGCACCTCTTCCACAAGAAGCCCAGACCAGTTGCCGTGGTCAATCTCTATAACTCTCCTTTCTTCCACCACCTCAAGACCTTTCACACTGGCTATCTCCTGAGCCGTCTGAAGGGTCCTTTTAAGAGGGGAGGAGTAAAGGGCATGGAGTTCTACATCCTTGAAGTGCTCTCCAAGCCTTCTGGCCTGCTCTCTGCCCCTTTCTGAAAGCTCTGGGTCAAGAAGCCCCTGATACCTGCCTATGGGATTCCACTGACTCTCTGCGTGCCTTATGATGTAGAGCTTTACCATATTCTGTGTTCTATAAGGGTCTGGCTGTAAGCTTTTACACCTTCCCCGAGGTTTACGGGAAAACCCGACCTCTTTAGCACCACCTCAAGCATACCAAGAAGCATAAGACCATCTTTGGGGTCAACGCCCATGTGGGATATGCGGAATATTTTACCCTTGAGCTCATCCTGACCACCTGCAACCCTTATGCCGAGCTTGAGAAGCTCTTTTCTTAACTCTTCAGACCTTTCAGAACTTATCGCACTTACCGAGAGGGCGGGGTTCTCTGCAAACCTCCTCAGACCAAGGGCTTCAACCGCCCTTATAGTTCCCTCAGAGACAGCCCTGTGCCTTTTTTCAACTCTTTCCATACCTTCCTCAAGGAGCATGTGCAGAGACTCTCTCAGAGCAAGTATAAGGCTTATGGCAGGTGTCCATGCAGTCTGACCCTCCTTCTGTTTTGATAGTTCTTTCCTTATGCTGAAGTAGAAGGCTCTGTCTGTGAGATTTTTTTCTGCCCTTTCCGAGAACCAGAGGGTGGAAAGCCCGGGAGGGAGGAGAAAGCCCTTCTGCGAGCCACCCACAAGCACATCAAGACCCCACTCTGAGGGCTTAATGTGATAAACTCCAAGAGCGGTTATGGCATCCGCAATGCACAGGGCATCAAACTCCCTGCATATTCTTCCTATCTCCAGAGCTGGGTGGTAAACACCAGTAGAGGTTTCAGATATCTGAAAGAGAACTCCTCTGCAATCCGGGTTTTCCTTGAGAAGCTTCCTTACCCTTTCCGGGTCTGCAGACTTGCCCCACTCTACCCTGTATTCTATGGGCTTTAGCCCCCAGTGCTGTGCAAGCTTTAACCATCTTTCGCCAAATTTCCCCCCGTTTATCACAAGCACCTTCTCACCTTCTCTGAAAAAGTTGAGAACTGTTGCCTCCATGGCCCCAGTGCCTGAAGAGGCAAAAAAGACAAAGCTCTCCGAGGGCTCATCAAGAAGCTTTTTGAAGAGCTCTCTAACTTCAAGAAAGGCGTGCCTGAACTCTTCGGTTCTGTGATGTATTATTTGCCTTCCGAGAACTTCTCTTACTCTCTCGGGAAGCTCAACAGGACCGGGTGTGAAGATTCTTTCCTGAGACATGGTAGAATATTTTACCCCAAATGCTCGGACTTTCTCTTGCTTTGCTCTCCTCCCTTTTCTGGGGAACAAACGACTACCTGAGCAAAAGGGTTCTACTAAAGGGGGTTGATGAGAACTTCACTCTTTGGGTCAGGTTTCCCATAGCATGCCTCCTGCTTGCACCTCTGGGTGCCCTTTACTGGGATTTAAGCGTAAAAGTAGTCCTGTATGCCCTCCTGTGGCTCCCCCTTGAGGTTCTGGGTGGAGTCTTCTTTATGAAGGGCCTGAAACACGCACCTCTCTCTGTCGCCATGTCCTTCTACTCCTTCATGCCAGTCTTCTCAGCCTTATTTGGCTGGCTTCTCCTCTCCGAGGAGCCTTCCCTCGCTGGTATACTGGGTATGTCTCTGGTGGTGATGGCAAGCCTCCTTCTCGTGGGCTTTTCTCCAAGAGAGTTTTTTAGAAAAAACAGGGGAGTTCTCTACATGCTTATCTCCACCGCCCTTTTTGGTTTTAATGTGGTTCTTGGCAAGGCTTCCATAATGGAGAGCAATAGCCTCTTCTTCAGCTGGTTCTATACTTTCTGCATGAGCCTGGGAACTCTACTGTTTGTGAAGCCCTCTGAAGTTCTCAAAAAGGAAAACTACGCGCACTGGGAGGTCCCACTTCTGGGTTTATTCTTCGCCATAGGTGATGTGCTCTACAACCTGGCACTTTTCTTCACCCTTTCATCTTATGTTGCCTCCGCAGAAAGGCTTTCTCTGCTCGTGGTCCTCCTCTATGGAAAGCTCTTCTTGAGGGAAAGGGCGGAGAGGATATTGCTTCCAGCCATGCTTATGGTAGCAGGCAACGCACTTATGGCCTCTGACTGAGGTATGAGTTCTTATAGGATATGTAGTTTCTGGCAGACTCTTCAATAAGCCTTATTTCCTCCTCTTTCAGGTCCCTAACCACCTTTGCGGGAAAGCCCGCCACAAGCACGCCTGAAGGGAATTTCTTTCCTGGCGTAAGAAGTGCACCAGCCCCTATGAGCACGTAGTCTCCTACCTCAACCCCATCCATCACTACAGCGCCCATCCCCACCAACACATGGTTCCCTATCCTGCACCCGTGCAGTATAACCCTGTGTCCCACCGTTACAAAGTCTCCTATTATGGTGGGATGTGTGTCATGAGTTACATGCACCACCGAGTTGTCCTGTATGTTTGTCCCCCTTCCTATGCGTATGTAATTCACATCACCCCTTATGACGGTGCCGAACCAGACAGAAGAATCCTCACCCATCTCCACATCTCCGATAACTACCGAGTTTTCTGCAAGAAAGACTGAAGGTGGTATGAGAGGGTGCTTGTCTCTGTAGGGCATCAGGAGCGCCATAGGAATATTTTAAGGGAGCTTCCCGCATTCTTCCCAAGTGTATGCAACCTCACTGACAGGAAAATTTTGCTCCCTGAGCTCTAAAGAGCCTCTCTTTGCAGACAGTTTGAGACTCTTCCACTTGAGAGGTTTATGTTCAGTAAGGTAATTAAACCCCGATTCAACATGGGAGTGCCTGAGCCTGAAGGCATAAGCTCTCCACTCTTTGTAGACATATCCGTAGGCATTCATGGACCTCTCATCATAAAACCTCACCGCAGAGAAACCTTCACCAAGCAGCGAGCCGTGCCTGTTGTGCACAAGCAAGGCTTTCCTCACCTGATTCTGCCCATCACCCTCACCGGCTATGAAAAGCCCGTCCGAGGATACAAATCTGAAATAATCAAAGCCTGGTCTTTTGTAAAGTATACTCTCGAGGCCTGCGAGCTTAACAAGGAAACCCTCCGAGTCCCCACCAATTTCCATCCTCCCAGCAGCCCACCTTCCGTTTGTGTATCTTAGATAGTCGTTCTCCTTCCATCCGCTTCTTATGGCCTTCAGAGGTTTCATATAAGGGTCTGTCCACAATATAAAGCCATCGTATTTCCCTTCTTCTCCTACCCTTCCCACCACCACATAGCCACCTCCTGTCCCTGCAAGGCTGTAGGCGTATATGTTATTGTCAGCAGAATAGGCTCTGCCCCTTCTTTTCGCCACTTCTACAATGAAGAGACGCCAGAGATTTTCCCTCAGGCCTCCTACCGCATACTCACAGCTGACCTGCCAGAGTATACCCTCTGGACCCAGAAAAGAGCTTATAACTCCAGAGGTGCTGTTGTAAATCAGAAGCAAGGACCTTTCTCCCGAGTGTCCTGCTGCCACATAATTCCCACCACATTTTTTCACGCTGTATAAACTCTCATCCCTTTTATCCCCTATGAGAAAGGCAATCCTCCTCCTTTCATCCAGGAGAAGGGCCTGGTATCCCTCGCCCTCACTGAAAACCCTTCCTGTAAGGACATGCCCGTCGGATGCAAAGATAGCGCTGTTGAATAGCCCTTCTGCTTGCAATAGGAGGCACTCAAACACCTTTCATCCTCTTTTCATTTTTGAGTGATTATACTCCTCCATAAGGAGGAAGTGCCATGAAAAAGCTCGTCCTTTTGTCTGCAGCCCTTATGGGCCTAAGTGGAGTAAGCGCCGCAGGCGACAGGGTTTACCTTTCCCTAGGGGTAAACCTTGGATACCCGTCCTGTCCTGAAAGGAGGGTGGTGTATGCGGACAGAAGCCCGGATGTGGTCATAATAAGGCCCACACCCGTATATTACTATGCCCCTTACGAAAAGGTGGTCATAATAGAAAAGCGTGGACCCAAGCGCTGGAAAAAACACCCACGCTGGGACTGGTAAAGCTTACAGAGATGTAACTAAGTTAAAGGTAAAACCCTTCTTGACCGCACCTGAAGAGAGACATATACTTTCAGGGAAGGAGGTGCGGTCATGAAGAAGGTTCTTATCCTCACTGGAGATGCTTCAGAAGCCCTTGAGGTCTTCTATCCCCTTTACAGGTTAAGAGAAGAGGGTTTTGATGTGAAGGTGGCAACGCCTGGCAGAAAGCTGGTTCAGACAGTTGTCCACGACATGGAGCCAGGTGTGATGGAGACCTATACGGAGAAGCTTGGCTACAGGCTGGAGGCAGACCTTACCCTCAAGGAGGTAAATCCCGAAGACTTTGATGCCCTTTTTATACCCGGGGGGAGAGCTCCCGAGTATGTAAGGACTCATCAGAAAGCTGTAGAGGTTGTCAGGCACTTTTTTGAGAAGAACAAGCCTGTGGCAACTCTCTGCCATGGTCCTCAACTGCTGGTGGCGGCAGGTGTGGTAAAGGGCAGGAAGGTGAGCGCCTTTTATGTGCTGAAAGCCGATGTTGAGATGGCAGGGGGTGAGTATGTGGACGGTGTGGTTGTGGATAAGAACCTTGTTTCTGGCAGAGCCTGGCCAGACCTTCCAGAGATAATGAGAGAGTTTCTTAAACTCTTAAAGGGTTAAAGATGGGGAATGTGCTCGTGTTATACGACAGCAGAACGGGAAACACGAAGAAGATGGCAGAGCTGGTGGCAGAGGGAGCAAGGAGGGTAGCAGACACTGAGGTCAGGCTCAGGTCTGTTGAGGAAGCCACTAAGGAAGATGTGCTCTGGTGCCATGGTATGGCTGTGGGCACGCCCACCAACATGGGTATAGTGTCCTGGAAGCTCAAGAGGTTTTTTGACGATGTAATAGGAGACCTGTGGGGAAAGATTGATGGCAAGATTGGCTGTGCCTTTTCCTCTTCAGGTGGATGGGGCGGTGGCAATGAAGTGGCGTGCCTCTCTGTGCTTTATATGCTGATAAACTACGGCTTTTTAGTCTTTGGGCTCACTGACTACACTGGAAAAAAGTTTACCCTTCATTATGGCGCAGTTGTGGCAGGAGAGCCAAGAACTCAAGAGGAAAAGGAAGCCTGCCTGCGACTGGGCGAAAGGCTTGCCCAGTATGTGGCGGTGGTTTACGGGGGAAGAAGAGAGCTTTTAGAGCACATAATAAGCTTTGGAGGTAAGTTTCCATGGTAAAAGACTTTGAACTGAAGATAAACGGCAGACTATACAGGGTTAGGGCTTACGAAGATGAGCCCCTTCTGTGGGTTATACGCGAGAGGCTTAGATTGACTGGCACAAAGTTTGGGTGTGGTATTGGCATGTGTGGTTCCTGCACGGTTCTGATGGGCAGGCAGGCGGTCCGGTCCTGTCTTCTGCCTGTAAAGGATGCGGTGGGAAAGGAGATAACAACCATAGAAGGCATACCCTCCGACCATCCCCTCAAAAGGGCATGGCTTGAGCTTCAGGTGCCTCAATGTGGATACTGTCAGCCCGGTCAGCTCATGGAGGCATATGCACTTCTGATGGAAAATCCAAGACCCACAAGGGAGCAAATCATCCAGAGGCTCTCTTCTCACATATGCAGGTGTGGCACCTACAACAGGATAGTCAGGGCGGTAGAAACCGCCTCAAGAGGAGGCAAAGCATGATTACGAGAAGAGAACTTTTAAGACTGGGTGGTCTTACTCTTTCCGTCATGTTAACGCCCGGCGGCTACAGAATTCTCAAGGCTCAGGAAGTGCCAAGAAGGTATGCCCCAAACCTCTGGATAAACCTTTCAAAAGACAACTATCTTACTGTCTTTGTAAACAAGTCAGAGATGGGTCAGGGCGTCTACACAGGTCTTCCCATGCTCATAGCGGAGGAGCTTGACTTTCCCTGGGAAAGGGTAAGGGTAAGACCAGCTCCTGCAGGCAGAGCCTATGTAGACCCCAAGATGGGTATACAGCTTACTGGGGGAAGCACCAGCGTAAGAAACATGTATGAGACCCTCAGGCTCGCCGGTGCCAGCATGAGGGAGATGCTTATCAGTTCTGCCAGCAAAAAGCTGAGTATTCCAGCAGAGCAGATAAGGGCTGAGAGGGGACTGATTGTTGCAGGCGGCAGGCGCTACACCTACGGTGAGTTTGCAGACCTCGCCATGAAAGAGCCTGTGCCGTCAAAACCCAGACTCAAAAAACCGGATGAGTTTATATATATTGGCAGGTCTGTGCCCAGGCTTGATGCACCGGAGAAGGTAGAGGGCAGAGCAATCTTTGGCATAGATACCTTTGAAGATGGCATGGTCTATGCGGTGGTAGAAAGACCTCCCTACTTTGGTGCAAAGCCTATGAAGGTGGAGGCCAGCGAAGCAAAGTCTTTGCCTGAGGTGGTGGATGTCTTTCCCATATCCACAGGTGTGGCGGTATGCGGGCAGTCCTTCTGGTCCTGTCAGAAGGCAAGAGAAAGGGTAAGGATAGAGTGGAGTGAGAGCCTTGTGAAGGGCTGGGGGAATGAGGACCTTGAAAGATACTTTTTGCAGAAGTTGAAAGAGAGAGGTGAAGTGGTAAAGGTTAAGGGAAGCCCCCAGAAGGTTTTTGAAAGCTCATCCACAAGGCTGGAAGAGACCTATATACAACCCTATCTATATCACGCAACCATGGAGCCCATGGCGTGCCTTGCCTGGGTAAAGAAGGACGAGTGCATAGTCTACGCTCCCACTCAGTCCCAGACATGGGTTCTGGAGGCGGCAAAGAGAATAAGCGGGCTTCCAGAGAGCAGGATAAGGGTCATAACCACATATCTTGGGGGTGGCTTTGGAAGAAAGGCAAACGCAGAGTTTGTGGCAGAAGCCCTTGAGATATCAAAGAGGCTTGGAAAGCCCGTCAAGCTCATATACACGAGAGAGGACGACATCAGGTCTGGCTACTTCAGACCTTACAGTGCAACCCTTCTGAGAGCTTCCGCAGACCAGAAGGGCAACATAACCTCTCTTAGCTTTAAGATAGCAGTCCAGCCACTTCTGGGTGGGAGAGCATCAGTAGAGGGTGTGGAAAACATGTTTTATGACATTCCCAACCTGCATGTAGAAAGGGTGGATGTGGAGCTTCCAGTTAGCGTGTGGTTCTGGAGGTCAGTGGGCTCAACCCACAACGCCTTAAGCCTTGAGACATTTATAGACCGTATAGCCTACCAGACAAGGCAGGACCCGGGTGAGCTCAGGCTAAGGCTCCTCAAAAACAACCCGGTAGCCTACAGGGTAGTCCAGACCGCCATGGAAAAGGCAGGCTGGGGCAGGAAGAAAAACCTCGGCATTGCCTACCACTACTCCTTTGGAAGTCATGCCTGCCATGTGGCGGAGGTAAGCCTTGACAGAAAAACCGGTCAGGTAAGGGTTCACAGGGTGGTGGCGGTCATAGATGTGGGTCCTGTGGTGGTCCATCCCGACCTTATCCGCTCTCAGGTGGAAGGGGCTGTGGTTATGGGGCTCAGCATGGCTCTAAAAGAGCAGGTGAAGTTTGCAGGCGGTGGCGTTGAGAACACAAACTTTGGCACATACCAGCTTCTGAGGACCGATGAAGCGCCGGAGATAGAGGTTCACATACTCACCTCAAGGCGTGAGATGGGTGGGGTTGGAGAGCCAGGACTACCACCCACTGCGCCTGCGGTCGCCAACGCCCTCCTGTGGGGCTATGGCATAAGGGTAAACAGATTGCCCATGAGCCCAGAATACATAAAGAGCCTGCTGTGAAATTGAGCCTGCCCTTTCTGGAACACATAGGTGCGGAGCTGGTGAGCCTCTCCCCAGAGGAGGCGGTTCTGATGATAGATGTGAGGGACTATCACCTTCAACACCTTGGCTATGTGCATGGTGGAGTCATATCAAGCCTTGCGGACAACACAGGCTGGTATGCGGTGGTGGCAAACCTCCCAGAAGACAGAACCTCTGTCACCATAGAGATAAAGGTTAACTACCTCAAGCCTGCGGAGAGGGGTGAGCTGGTCGCAAAGGGGAAAGTTCTTAAGATGGGTAAAAGAGTTGCCTTTGCAGTGGTGGAGGTCTGGCAGGGCTCAGAGCTGGTTGCCTACGCCACGGGCACCTATGCGGTGCTTGAATTCAGAAGCTCCTGAACCTAATCCCCACTCTCCTCCGGATAGGTTATGCCTTCAACGGACATAAACTCTATATACTTCAGACCCCAGCGGTGCATGGCTTCAAAGATATCCTCAAGGCTTCTGCCTATTTCCGTAAGCTCGTATTCCACCATGGGAGGCACCACGGGATAGATAGTTCTGCTTACAAGCCCACAGGCTTCGAGCTCCCTGAGCTGTTTTGAGAGCATTCTCTGGGTGATTCCAGGTATTGCCCTTTGAAGCTCAGAAAACCTCTTTTTGCCGTTCATGAGGTTTTTTAGTATGTAGAGCTTCCATTTACCGCTCAGCGTCTGTATGGCGAGCTCTGCAGGGCAAACTACTGAGTTGTTTCTATGTTTCATGGAAGATAGTATATATCAAAACAGACCGTTCTTGACAGACATGCATCGGGGGATAAACTCAAAGGCAGGAGGTATAACCATGAGCGTAATGAAGGGGGTAAACTTCTGGAGCTTTCTCTTCGCATCTCAGATGGGGGGATGGGCTATGGTGGTGCTTGATATGGTGTATGCAGGATGGTTTGGGCTTTTTGGCGTATTCCCCGGCACAAAGGACTGGGGCTGGGTTCTCAAGCATCAGATAGATGCCACCCTTTTTGCCATACCTCTGGTGCTTCCCTATGTATGGAGGCTTCTACCGGGTCCGGGACTTCTCAAGGGCATAATCTACGGAGTGCTCTGGCACATATTTGTCATGATAGTTTCCTTTGTGGGAAGCCTTGGCAACGCCCTGTGGTTTCAAAAGCCCATGCCCGTGAATGCACAGATAAGCACCTTTGTGCTCCACGCAGTGTGGGGTGGAGTAACTGGCTTTCTTTACAATCCACCACAAAAGGAGGTGTAAACATGGCAAGACTTGTAAAGCTTACAGAAAAAGGACCCTACAAGTTAGAGGCTGGCGAGGAAACCTATTATCTTTGCCAGTGCGGTCTTTCTAAGAAGTTTCCCTTCTGCGATGGCTCTCACAAAAGAACAAAGGACGAAGAGGACGGTAAGCTATACTTATATGATGAAAACTCAAGGATAGAAATAAAGCTATAAAGGAGGCTTTTTATGAAGAACTTTGACAGGGAAAAGGCGGTTGAGTATGTGAAAAGGCTTGAAAGCCTTAAAGACCTTCTTTCAGCCTGCCTTGAAGAGGTGGAGGTATGCGCAAGCTACGCTCCTGTGGAGGGTTGTGAAGTCTTCATGAAGAGGCTATACGATAGCCTAAAGGAGCATCAGGAGGCAGTTCAAGAAGCTATAGAACACTGGAATTACATGGTATCTGTGGAGGAGTAAATGGTCTTTAAGTTTCCAGAAACCAACTGGCAGGTGCTTTTGCTTCCACAAAGAGAAAGCTGGCAAAGCGTAGAGGATTTCTTCAAGGTGGTGGAGCCAAAAGAATATGAGGTCTGGGCGGACATAGGCTGTGGTCCGGGATACTTTACCCTGCCTTTAGCTCAGCATGTAAAAAAGGTATATGCCATAGACCAGTCCTCCTTTATGCTGGAAAGGTGCAGGGAAAGGGTTCAGAAAGAGGGACTGAAAAACATAGAATATATGCTCTGTGAGGAAGACCACATGCCTTTAGAGGACAGAGCGGTCAGTGTGAGCCTTCTTGCCAATCTCTTTCATGAACTCTTAAAGCCCGAGGATTTTTTGGAAGAAGTTGGCAGGATAACCAGTCACAGAATAATACTTATAGACTGGCATCCTGTGCACTCACCAGCTGGTCCACCCCTTGAAGAGAGAGTGCCAGAGGATGAGGTGCTCAGCTTCATGGAAAAGAGAGGCTTTAAACTGCTGGAGAGACACTCTGTCTTCCCCTACCACTACTTTTTAATCTTCAGAGCAAAGGAGGCATAACATGATAACAGTAATTTACGCCCATCCCAATCCCAAGAGCTTCAATCACGCCATAAAGGAAGAGGTGCTCGGCTTTCTCTCCTCAAAGGGTCTCAGGTATGAACTTAGAGACCTGTATGCCATGGGCTTTGACCCTGTGCTTTCTGCGAGGGATTTTGAGACCTTTCTTTCTGGAAATGTGCCCGAGGACATAAGGAGAGAGCAGGACATTATAAAGGCGTCCAGCCTGCTTCTTTTTATCTACCCCATATGGTGGACGGGTATGCCCGCCATCCTCAAGGGCTACATAGACAGGGTCTTTAGCTATGGCTTTGCTTATGAGGAAAGGGATGGTGAGCTTGTAGGGCTTCTTTCTGACAAGAAAGCATTCATAATAAACACCCTCGGAGCTTCAGAGCTTGATTATAGACCGTCAGGTATGGAAGAATGTCTGATAAAGACCACAGACACGGGTATTTTCAAGTTCTGTGGCGTGGAGGTGCTCAGACACCTTTTCCTCTACTCGGTGCCTTACATAACCGAGGATGAAAGGAAGGCCATGCTGGAAATGATCAGAAAAGAACTGGAGGAGGTCCTATGAGAGAGTGTCTGAAGCTAATCACAGAAAGAAGGTCCATCACCTTTTTTGACCCTACAAAAGATGTGCCCGATGAGCTTATAAAGGAGATTCTTGAGGTCTCCGCCACTGCTCCTTCTGGCTACAACATACAGCCCTGGGAGGTCATTGTGGTAAAGGACAGGGAAAAGAAAAGGAAACTAAAGGAAATCTGCTATAACCAGCAGAAGGTGGAAGACGCCAGCGCCAACATAGTGCTCCTTGCCAACACAAGGGCTGGATTTGAGCATGTGGACAGAGTTCTTGACAGCTGGATAGAGCTGGGATATGTAAAGCCAGAGGCAAGGGAGAGCCTGAAGGCTCAGATTACCGCAGGCTGGCAGGACCCACAGAGGGCTTTCAGGAAAGCGGTCAGGGACACAGCCCTCTTTGGCATGACCATAATGATTGTTGCCAGAGCCTACGGACTTGAAACCCACCCCATGGAAGGCTACGACGAGCAAAAGCTTAAGGAATTTCTCCTTATAGAAGAGCACAAGGTGGTGCCCATGATAATAGCCATAGGCTACAAGGACCCTTCAAAAGAGCTACTGCCGAGGGCTTACAGGTTCAGGTTCGAGGAGTTTGGAAGGATAGTTTAGTGGAGTCCTTTTTTATATCCTTCGGCTCTGCCTTCCTCGCGGGGGCAATAAACGCAGTGGCCGGCGGTGGAACTCTCATCACCTTTCCCGCTCTTCTCTGGCTTGGGCTTGACCCTGTAGTTGCCAACATTACCAACACGGTAGCCCTCTGGATAGGTTCACTTTCTGGTGCCTTTGGCTTCAGAAAAGAATTCAAGGAGATAAAAAGCCTCATAGCACCCTTTTTCCTGTCTTCTGCTCTTGGTGCATTGGCTGGTGCCCTTCTTCTCCTCAATACACCCTCCCAGACCTTCAGGTCAGTGGTGCCCTTCCTCATATTCTTTGCAGTCTCCATGCTTGCCCTGAGCGAGGTGATAAAAAGGCTCATCTCCAGGTTTTCCCCTGAGAAAAGGGGGCTATACCTGCTCTTGCCTCTTTTTCTTCAATTCCTTACAGGTGTATACGGGAGCTACTTTGGCGCAGGCATTGGCATAATGATGCTGGCGAGCCTGACCCTTTCTGGAGTTCATCGCATCCACACCGCCAACGCCCTCAAAAACCTTCTGGGCTTTTCAATAAACCTTCTGGGTGCTTCCATCTTCGTGCTTAGCGGAAAAGTGAGCTGGCTTTATGCCCTTTCTATGATGCCAGGCTTTGCACTGGGTGGATATGTGGGAGCGAGGGTTTCTCTGGGACTAAGACCCAGGGTGGTCAGGCTTTTTGTGGTCATGTGGGGGTTTTCTATTGGAGTTTACATGCTGGTGGTAGAATAGTTGTATGCTCAAGCTCAACAGGGCAAAAACTGCAAAAGGAGAGCTGAGAGTCCCTTCCGACAAGTCCATATCCCACAGGGCTGTGATACTCTCTGCACTGGCAGAGGGCGAAAGCTACATAAGAGAGTGGCTCCCTTCCGAAGACACTAAGGCAACCCTCAAGATTGTTCAGAGCCTTGGCGTGGAGGTAAAGAGAAGGGGCAGGAACCTAAGGGTGGTGGGAAAGAACTTCCACTTCTGTGAGCCTGCTGATGTGCTGGACGCCAGAAACTCCGGCACCACAGCAAGGCTTATGATGGGAATGCTTTCAACTCAGCCTTTCTTCAGCGTAATAACGGGAGATGAGAGCCTCAGAGGCAGACCCATGCTGAGGGTTGTAGAGCCTCTCAGGCAGATGGGGGCCTTCCTTGACGGAAGAGAGAGTGGAAACAGACTGCCTGTATGCATAAGGGGTGGTCAGCTCAGAGGCATTTCCTTCTTTAACAAGAAGGCGTCCGCTCAGGTAAAGTCCGCCCTGCTTCTTGCAGGACTCAGAGCTGAAGGCTATACGGAGGTGGTTGAGCCAGTCCTCTCAAGGGACCACACGGAGAGAATGCTCAGAGCCTTTGGAGTGGAAGTCCTGCAGATGGAGGGTGAAAAGGGCCATGTGGCAAAGCTGAAAGGAGGTCAGAAGCTCACAGCCACAGAGGTTTTCTGTCCTTCAGACCCATCCTCCGCCAGCTTCTTTGTGGCTTTTGGCACCCTGCTGGAAGGCTCAGAGCTACTTCTGAAAGATGTGCTGGTAAATCCCACAAGGGATGGCTTTTTCAGAAAGCTCAGGCAGATGGGGGCAGACATAAGATACGAAAACATGAGAGAAATCTCGGGTGAACCCATAGCGGATGTTTATGTGCAATACAGGGGAAGGCTCAGGGGCACGCATGTGTCTGCGGAGGAAGTGCCCTCAATGATTGACGAACTTCCAATACTTGCTGTTGTCATGGCTCTGGCAGAGGGCAGGTCTTCCGTGAGGGGTGCTCAGGAGCTCCGTGTCAAAGAGAGCGACCGCATAAAGGCTGTGGTGGAAAACCTCAGAGCCATGGGAGCCATAGTAGAAGAATACGAGGATGGTTTTGAGATTGAAGGCGTTGAAGTGCTCAGGGGTGCGGTCATAAAAACCTACTCAGACCACAGAATAGCCATGGCTTTCTCTGTTGCAGGGCTTGTGGCAGAGGGAGAGACACTGATTGACAATCCAGAGTGCGTTGCTGTATCTTATCCAGCCTTCTACAGGCACCTTGACTATATTTTAAAGGGATGAGAGTGGATGACCTTCTTCTCAGAATGCGAGCGGTCTTTACTCCAGAGCAAGTGGAGGTGCTCACTGAACTTATCAAGTTTATGGACCAGCTTGTGAAAGCCACAGACTTTCTTGAAGTAAAAGAGGCAATAAATTCCCTCACAGATGTGGTGAGAGAACTTGCTCTTACTCAGAAGAAAACAGAAGAGGAGCTGAGGGAGCTGAAAGAGGTTCAGAAGATAACCGAGCAGAAGGTGGCAGAACTTGCAGAGGCTCAGAAAAGAACTGAAGAGGAGCTCAAAAGGCTCTCAGAAGCTCAGAAGATAACTGAGCAGAAGGTAGCAGAACTTGCAGAGGCTCAGAAAAGAACTGAAGAGGAGCTCAAAAGGCTCTCAGAAGCTCAGAAGATAACTGAGCAGAAGGTGGCAGAACTTGCAGAGGCTCAGAAAAGAACTGAAGAGGAGCTGAGAGAATACAAGAAAATCACAGAGCAGAGGTTTGCGGAGCTGGCTTCTGAAGTTAGAAAAACGCAGGAAATACTCCAGGATATGCTGATAGCTCAAAGGGAAATGAACAAAAAACTCGGTGGTATAGACCAGACTATGGGGTATATGCTTGAGAACGAGGCCTACAGGCATCTACCTGCCTACCTTGAGAAGCACCTGGGAATAAAAGTGATAAGTCGCATCATAAGAGAAGAAATTGGCGGAAAAGAGATAAACCTTCTGGCGGAAGGTGTGCGTAATGGCACTAAGGTGTTGATAGTGGGTGAAGCAAAAAGCAGGCTATCTATAGGACCAGAAAGAGCAAGAGATGTATTTGAAGAAGTGGAGGACAAAATAAGGACAGTGCTTGAAAGATTTGTGGAATACACTCCAGAGCAAGTATTGCCAGTTATTGTGACTCACTTTGCCAGCAAAGCCTTTCTGGAAGAGGCTCAGAAGCAGGGATACATAGTTGTTCAGAGTTTTGAATGGTGATTAGAAAGGCAAGGCTCAAGGACACTTCCGAGATTTATAACCTTATAAACCATTATGCCAAAAGTGGCATACTTCTTCCCAGAAGTCTCAACTCCATATACGAAAACATCAGAGATTTCTGGGTGTATGAGATGGACGGAAAGGTGGTGGGATGTGCAGCGCTTCATGTGGTCTGGGAGGACCTTGCAGAAATTAAGAGCCTTGCTGTGAGTGAAGATTACAGAGGCCTGGGTATAGGAACCATGCTTGTGGAGGCATGTCTGAAGGAAGCTGAAGAGCTTGGGGTAAAAAGGGTCTTTGTGCTTACTTATGCCCAGAGTTTCTTCTCAAAGCTAAGCTTTGAGGAAGTGGAGAAGATAAAACTACCTCACAAGGTCTGGGGCGAGTGCATAAACTGCGTCAAGTTTCCCTCCTGCGATGAAGTTGCCATGTGGGTTGACCTTGAAAAAGTTGCCTTTAAACATGACGCCAAAGTTTAGCTACATAACTTCAAGGGAAAGGCTGAGTAGCGTATACGAGCAACTCAGGGAGGAAAGATACCTCTTCCTTGATACTGAAGTCTCTGGTGACCAGATAAGGTTAGTTCAGGTTGGGGGAAAGGATGAAATATTCATACTGGACCTCTTTGACCTGGGTGAGGAGGGTATTCTTTTTCTGAAAAGACTACTTTCTGGCAGAGGTATAGTTGGCCACAATCTGAAGTTTGACCTCAAATACCTGTATGCTTATGGGATAGAGCCCTACGCTGTCTTTGATACCATGATAGCCAGTCAGCTCCTCGGCGATACGGACAAGCACTCCCTCCAGAAGGTTGCCATGCATTATCTTGGGCAGGTTCTGGACAAAGGCCTTCAGGCATCCAACTGGGGGCAGCCCTTTCTGGGAAGAGAACAGCTTGAGTATGCAGCGCTGGATGTAAAGGTGGTCAGAGAGCTTTTCCATATTTTCCTTGATAAGCTCAACGAGCATCCTCACAGGGAGGAGGTTCTTTTAAAAACCAGAACCTCAAAGGTTTTTGGACTTCTTAACCCGGTCGCCATAGTGGAGATGGCCTTTGTGCAGGAGACTGCAAAGCTGGAGCTGAAGGGCATACCTGTGGATAGGGAGGAGTTGGAAAGAAAGCTGAGAGAACAGGAAAAACTCCTTCAGAAAAAGGTCATGGACTTTATGTTCCGCTACAGAGCAGACCCCATGTCCCCAAAGCAGGTGGGAGAGCTTCTCACAAAAAAGTTTGGTCTTGACCTGCCAAAAACAGAAAAGGGGAACGTCTCAACAGACGATAAAGTTCTTGCAGAGCATTCACTTCACCCTGCAGTTTCTGAACTTCTTGAGATAAGAGGATTAAAAAAGACCATAGAAAAGCTTCAGGAAATCAGAGATAAACTCAGAGGAAACAGAGTTTATCCAGAGTTCAAGCAGATTGGTGCCATAACTGGAAGGATGGCAAGCATGAACCCAAACGTGCAGAACATACCAAGAAACCTCAGAAGCATATTTAAAGCAGAAGAAGGAAAAACCTTTGTAATAGCAGACTTCTCCCAGATAGAGCTCAAAATCGCAAGCGAGTATGTGGGAGAAGAGAAGATGATTCAGGCTTTTCTGCAGGGTAGAGACCTCCACAGGTATACCGCAAGCGTATTTCTGGGAAAAGCTGAAGAAGATATAACAAAAGAAGAGCGTCAGCTTGCGAAGGCTGTGAACTTCGGGCTCATATACGGCATATCTGCAAAAGGTCTTGTGGAGTATGCAAAAACCTACGGAGTGGACCTCTCCCCTGAATCTGCACAGAAAATAAGGGATAGCTTTTTCAACTATTACACCTCCATAAGGGCATGGCACGAAAGAGTAAAAAAGGAACTCAGAGAGTTCAAAGAATCAAGGGGGCATACCCTTCTTGGAAGACCATACATTGCCCATACTTTCCCTGATGCGGTGAACTACCCTATACAGGGGACGGGTGCAGACCTTCTAAAGCTCTCGGTGCTCATGTTTGATGCGGAGGCAAGAAGGGAAAACCTGAAAGCCAGTGTGGTCAACCTGGTTCACGACGAAGTGCTCGTTGAGTGTGAAGAAACTCAAGCAGAGAAGGTGAAAGAAGTTCTTGAGAGAACCATGAAGCATGCAGGCAGGATAGTTCTAAAGCAAGTTCCGGTGGAGGTTGAGGTTTTTGTAAACAAAAGATGGGAGAAGGATTAAATTATTAAGCATGGGGAGGCTGTGGGTTCTCTTAGGAATTTTAATCTTCTCCTGCGGTCCAAAGCTGAGCACGCTGGAAGAATACGAGAAGAAAAACCCATACCCCGCCGGTGAAGAGAGGCTCCAGTATGCTTCAAAAGGAAGCCTTATGCCCAGAAATGGCTATCAGGACCTATACTCAGAGAGGAGGGCCTCAAGGGTTGGAGACTTAATATTCCTTCAGGTGGTGGAAAGCATAAACGCAGTGGAGAGTGTCTCAAACCAGACTCAGAGGTCTTCAGCCTTTCAGCAGGGAATAAGCTCCTTCTTCGGGCTTTCTCAGAATACCCTTACAGACATAGGAGGTCAGGGCTCTGGGCAGATAAACACAAAGGGCTCAGGCAAAGTGCAGCAGACAGGTGTTCTGACCACAAAGCTCGCCGGAAGGGTGATGAAAGTTTATCCTAACGGCACCATGCTTGTGGAGGCGAAGAAAGAAATAATCATGAACAAGGCACAGAGAGAGGTGGTCCTCAGGGGCATAGTCAGACCTGAAGATATAGACAGCACCAACACTGTCTCCAGCGACAGAATAGCAAACCTTGAAGTTTTTATAGATGGAAAGGGTTTTCTGGCTGACGGAGGTAGCCCCGGATGGTTTGCAAGAATACTTGCAAAGGTTTTGCCCTTCTGATGCTTCTTTTTTCTCTTAGCTTTGCCACACGCATAGGAGATGTGGCCACCATAGAGGGAAACAGAAGTAACTATCTTGTGGGCTACGGTCTTGTGGTGGGTCTTAGAGGAACTGGTGATGGAAAGAGCACCCTCTTCACAGTAAGAAGTATAGCCAACATGCTGAGCAGAATGGGTATTGTGGTGGACCCCAGACGCATGACCACAAAGAACGTGGCCGCAGTGATGGTCACCGCCAAGCTTCCACCCTATGCAAAGCCAGGAATGGCTATGGACGTGGAGGTCTCTTCCATAGGTGATGCAAAAAGTCTTGAGGGTGGCACTCTCCTGCTTACTCCACTGAAGGGTCCAGACGGCGAAGTATACGCCCTTGCGCAAGGGCAGGTAATCGTGGGGGGCTACGAAGCAAGGGGAAGAGGAGCTCAGCAGATAAAAAACACGCCCACAGTGGGGAGAATACCAAACGGGGCTATCGTAGAAAGGGAGCTGCCCCTTCAAGGGATGCCAGAGGAGCTCAACATCTATCTGGACAACCCCAGCTTTTCCATGGCAAGGCTAATTCAGGACAGGATAAACGCAGAATTTGGCATGCAGGTTGCTCAGGCACTTGACGCAGGCACAGTCAGACTGAGAATCCCCGCCGGCGTTAACCCTGTTGACTTTCTCGCAAGGGTTGAGGACATAAATATAGATGTGCCTTCTGTGGCAAGGGTTGTTATAGACGGCAGGACCGGGACGGTTCTGCTTGGTGGTGATGTGACCATAAACCCCGTGTCCGTGGCTGTGGGGAGCCTTACAGTCACTATAAGGGAAACACCGGAAGTGGTCCAGCCCCCACCCCTATCGCCAGGAGAGACAAGGGTCGTTCCCAGAACGGAGCTGAAAGTTCAGGAAAAAGAGGCAAGGCTTCTCGAGCTCAGAGGTGCCAGTGTTTCACAGCTTGTGGAGTCTCTAAACAGAATAGGTGCAACGCCAAGGGAGATAATCTCCGTCCTTCAGGCAATAAAGGCTGCAGGAGCTCTAAGGGCAAAGCTGGAAGTGCTCTAAAGGAGCTGAAGCTCAAGCCTTGCCCTTTCCTCGTCCACACCCACCACTGTGACCTTTACCCTGTCACCCAGCCTGAAAACTTTACCACTGCTCACTCCCACAAGCCTGTGAGCGGGTTCATCGTAAATATACTGGTCTTCCTTCAAGCTCGTTATGCTCACAAGCCCTTCCACAAGATACTCCTGAATCTCTACAAAGATACCAAAGGAAGTCACGCCGGTTATTATTCCCTCAAACTCTTCACCTATGTGGGCTTTCATAAAGCGAGCTTTGAGTCTGTCTATTGCCTCCCTTTCCACATCCTCTGCAAGCCTTTCCTGCTGTGAGAGGTGCATGCCAGCCATTTCAAGGTATCCAACTGTTTTTTCGAAGTCTATATCCTCACCTCTGAGAGCCTTCTTCAGAAGCCTGTGAACTATGAGGTCAGGATACCTTCTTATTGGTGAAGTAAAGTGGGCATAGTGTTCAGAGGCGAGGCCGAAGTGTCCCAGATTGTGGGGCGAATAGTGGGCCCTTTTCATGCTTCTTAAGGTAAGAAACCTCACCAGATTTTCCTCAGGTCTTCCCTCAAAGTCCTCTATTATCTTCTGGAAAAACTTGGGGCTCAGAGAGGGCTTTTTAACCTTGTAGCCAAGCCCCGCAAGAATCTCAAGCAGATTCTCCACCTTCTGAGGGTCTGGCTTTTCGTGAACCCTGTAAAGACAGGGATAGCCTGCCCTTTCAAGGTGCATGGCAACCGTCTCGTTGGCAGACACCATAAACTGCTCTATTATCCTGTGGGCAACATGTCTTTCATAGGGCATAAGGGCAACAGGCTCCCCATATTCGTCCACGATGAGCTCCGCCTCTGGCAGGTCAAAGTCTATGCTCCCCCTCTCCCATCTTACCTTTGAAAGTATCCTGTAAAGGTTTTCCATAAGCCTGAGAGGTTCCACCAGCTGTGGATACCTGTTCTCAAGAGCCGGGTCGCCCACAATAAGCATAAGGGCTTCCCTATAGGTGAGCCTTGCCTTGCTCCTTATTACGCTTTCATATATATCATACTCTAAGAGCCTTCCCCCCTCATCAAAGAGCATCTCGCAGGTAAAAGCCAGCCTGTCCTCGTAAGGTTTAAGACTGCACAGGTCTCCTGCAAGCCTCTCTGGAAGCATGTGAAGTGCCCTGTCTGGCAGATAAAAGGTAAAACCTCTTTTAAATGCTTCCTTGTCCGTTGCAGACCCCTCCTGCACAAAATGAGAAACATCTGCTATATGAACCCAGAGTCTGTAACCTTCTGGAGACTTTTCTATTGCTACCGCATCGTCAAAGTCCTTTGCCTTCTCTGGGTCTATGGTAAAGCACAGCTGGTCTCTCAGGTCTTTCCTTCTTTTAAGTTCTCTTTTGAAGTCTACCCCCATACCACCCACTTCTCTGAGCACTTCCTCAGGGTATGAGATGGGCAAGTCATACTTTCTTATGAGCACATCTATGATAAGGTTCCTCTCTTCCGGATGTCCAAGCACCTCCCTTATCCTGCCCACAGCAGGACCTTCCTTTGTGGGAAATTTTTTTATCTCCACCACCACAAGTGTCCCATCCCTAAGGTCACCGCATGCGTTTCCCTCAAGGATTATGGTCTGATGCTGATTTTCATCCACAGGCAGGGCAAGGCAGGATTTTTTCTTCTTCTGAAGCTTGCAGACTATCTCCTTTTTTGCCCTTTTTAAAACCCTGAGAACCCTCACTTCCTTCTTTCCTCTGTATTCAACCACCCTGGCTCTCACCACATCCCCGCCGAAGAGCCTCGCCATCTCAAAAGGGGGTATGTATATGTCCTTTCTGCCCTCCCCAATCTGCAGAAAGCCAAAGCCAGCAGGATAGGGTATTACCCTGCCGCTAACTATCTCCTCTTCAGCACAGAAATACTTACCCTTTTGCAGACTCACCTTGCCTGACTTTCTGAGAGCCTTCAAGGTTTTCTTGAGAGCCTTTCTTCCCTTCTGGTCTAGCCCAAGCTGTCTGGCTATCTCTTCAAAGCTAAGGGGCTTCTTGCTGCCCTTGAGCAGGTTTAGAGTTAACTCTTCTATGGAAACCCCTTCCATTGTAAAATATTTAACCATGAAAGACTGGAAAAATTACAGTGCAAAAATCGAAGAGCTTAGAAAAGCCCTTGAAGAAAGCCTGAGCGGTCTTGATGTGGAGTATGAACTTAAAACTCCCGAAGACCCAGACTTTGATACCCGTTTTAGAGTGCCCTACGTGCTTCTGAGGTATTACACCGATGAAGAGCATGCACACGAGAGAAAGATAGAGCTCTTTGAGTATTACTTTGAGGCACCTGCTGAAGAGACCGCAAAGCTAATAAAGGATATGGTAGAGGAGTTTCTTATGGAGATAGACCAGAGCGAATACGGTGGTGGTTGAGATATAATAATAAATTTTGAAGAAACCCAGGAGGAAAAAGATGGCATTACCAAAGGCATTAAAGGAAGAGGTCATAAGAAGCTTTCAGAGGCATGAGAAGGACACAGGCTCACCCGAAGTGCAGATAGCCATACTAACCGAGCGCATAAACAAGCTTACTGAGCATATGAAAAAGCACAAAAAGGATGTGCATTCAAGACGTGGCCTTATAGCACTCATACATGCAAGGAGAAAACATCTTGAATACCTTAAAGAAAGAGATTACAGGAAATACCTGGAGGTAGTAGAAAGACTTGGGCTGAAGGTAAGATGATGGAAAGAGTTTCTGCAAAGCTGGGAGAATCGGAGATTGTAATAGAGACTGGGCTCTACGCCAAACTTGCCGATGGTGCTGTTGTTGTTCGTCAGGGTGATACGGCGGTTCTGGTTACTGCGGTGATGTCGGAAGAGCCCGTTCAGGGCATAGACTTTGTCCCGCTTTCTGTGGACTACAGGGAGCAGTCCTCTGCATGGGGTAAAATCCCCGGAGGTTTTGTCAAGAGAGAGGGCAAGCCCACAGACAGGGAGGTGCTGGTCTCAAGGGTCATAGACAGACCCATAAGACCCATGCTTCCAGAGGGCTTTTTTCACGATGTGATAATCACAGCCCTGACCCTTTCGGCAGATGACAGATATGACCCGGATGTGCTTGCCATAACCGGTGCCTCTGCAGCCCTGCACATTTCAAGAATACCCTTCGAAGGTCCCATAGCGGGTGTTAGAGTTTGCAGGATAGATGGGCAGTTTGTGGCAAACCCCACCTACGAGGAGCGTCAGAAGGCAGACCTTGAGATAGTTATGGCGGGAAGCAAGGACGCCATAGTGATGGTGGAGGGCGGTGCAAAGGAGGTGGACGAGGATACGCTCACAGATGCTCTATACTTTGGACTCCATGCAATTCAGGACATCATAAGGGCTCAGGAAGAGCTCAGAAGCAGGGTAGGCGTGACAAAGGTATCCTTTGAAGGTATGGAACTCCCTGAAGACCTTCAGAGGGCTCTGGAGGATTTCTGCACGGAGGGCATATTCCAGTCTTTTAGCATAGCAGATAAGCGGGAAAGAAAGAACTTCCAGTCAAACCTGTTAAAGAGCTTTATAGAAAGCCATCAGGTGCCGGAGGAGCTTCATTTCAAGCTGAGCTACAACTACAAAAAGCTCATAAGCAAGCTCATGAGAAAGAAAGTGCTCCTTGAGGGTGTGCGTATTGACGGAAGGGGTCCAAAGGACATCCGGCCCATAAGTATAGAGGTTCATCCTTTTGAAAGGCCGCACGGAAGTGCCATATTCACCAGGGGTCAGACTCAGGCTTTTGCCACTGCAACGCTGGGATCTCCAGAAGAAGCCCAGATGGTGGAAAGCATATACGAGGGAGAAACCTTCAAAAGGTTCATGCTCCACTACAACTTCCCTCCCTTCTCCACAGGAGAGGCAAAGCCCTGGGGTCCACCCAGAAGGAGAGAAATAGGGCATGGAGCCCTTGCAGAGAGGGCAATAGAGCCTCTCATACCACCAGAGACGGAGTTCCCCTACATCATAAGGGTGGTTTCCAACATCCTTGAGTCCAACGGATCCACCTCTATGGCAACCGTATGCGCCGGTTCTCTGGCTCTTTTTGATGCAGGAGTGCCCCTCAAAAAGCATGTGGCGGGCATAGCCATGGGGCTTATCATGGAAGGAGACAGGTATGCCATACTTTCAGACATACTGGGAGATGAGGACCAGCTTGGGGACATGGACTTCAAGGTGGCTGGCACAAAAGATGGAATCACCAGCGTGCAGATGGATATAAAGGTAAAGGGCCTCAGAAAGGAAATCATGAAAGAAGCCCTTCAGCAGGCAAAAGAAGGAAGGCTCTACATACTGGAAAAGATGTACGGGGCAATGCCAGAGCCAAGAAAAGAGGTCTCCCCCTACGCACCTAAGATTGAGATAATCACCATACCCGAAGACAAGGCTCTTGTGGTTATAGGACCCGGTGGCAGGAACGTGAAAGAGTTTAGGGACAAGATGGGGGTATCTGTATGGGTGCATGAAGGTGGTAGAGTTTCTCTCACATCCAGCTCAAGGGAAGCTATAGAGGAAGTAAAGAGGGCAATTCAGAACCTTATTGCGGAAGTAGAGGTTGGAAAAGTGTATAAAGGGAAGGTCACAAGGGTAGAGCCCTATGGAGTCTTTGTGGAGATACTGCCCGGCAAGGTGGGACTTCTGCACGTGAGCAAGATGGAGGGTTATATTAAAGACGTGAGGGCCCGTTTCAGCGTGGGGGATGAGCTTCTGGTGAAGGTGCTCGAGGTGGACGAACAGGGAAGGGCGAAGCTAACCAACATGGGCATAAGGGAGCCGGCGTAGCTCAGAGGCAGAGCGAGGCACTCGTAATGCCTAGGCCGTGGGTTCAAATCCCACCGCCGGCTTGGAGAAGACCATGAAGATAAAGGTCAAGAGGCTTCCACACTCAGAGGGACTCCCACTGCCCTTTTATGCCACAGAGCATGCCTCTGGCATGGACCTGCTGGCTGCAGTCTATGAGCCCCTAGTTCTAAGGCCCCTGCAGAGGGTCCTCGTGCCCACAGGCATCGTAATTGAGCTGCCACAGGGCTACGAAGCTCAGATAAGACCGAGAAGTGGCCTCGCCATAAGACACGGCATAACCCTTCTCAATACCCCAGGTACCATAGATGCGGACTACAGAGGGGAGATAAAGGTGATTCTCATAAACCTCGGGGAAGAGGGCTTTACCATAAACAGAGGGGACAGAATAGCGCAGATGGTCATATGTCCTGTGGTAAAGGTGGAGCTGGAGGAGGTGGAGGAACTCAGCGATACACATAGGTCTGATGGAGGCTTTGGCTCAACGGGATATAATATATAGGCCATGGACCTTCATACCATATTCCTCTATCTTGCCATAATACTGTTTCTCGCCAGAATAATAGGAGACACCTTTGGAAGGCTCGGGCTTCCCCCGGTTCTGGGGGAGATACTGGTGGGTGTTATCCTCGGAAAGAGTGCCCTGGGGCTTATTGAGCCCAGTGAGGTTATAAGACTTCTTGCAGAGATAGGGGTAATACTTCTTCTTTTTCACATCGGCCTTGAGGCAGACATAAACCAGCTGAAAAAGGTTGGTATTTCAGCCTTTGTGGTGGCTACTGTGGGGGCTTTTACGCCCATGGCGCTTGGAACACTCCTGAGCTACTACGCGCTTAACCTGCCCCTTACCGTTTCCCTCTTTATAGGCGGAACGCTGACCGCCACCAGCATAGGCATAACGGTAAGGGTGCTCGATGACCTCGGGAAGATGAAGGAGAGGTTTGCCCAGATTGTTCTGGGTGCGGCGGTGCTTGATGACATCTTTGGGGTTATAGTGCTTGCAGGGCTGTATGAATTTTCAAGGGAGGGCGTGGTTCACTTTGATGCCCTTACCATGCTCATTTTGTATATTGCCACCTTCTTCATCTTCTCGCCCATACTTGCCCAGATTCTTGCAAGGATAATAGCCATGCTATCAAGAAAGCTAAGAACGGAGGACTTCATACCACCTACAGTGGTTGCCACCATATTCCTCTTTGCCTTTCTTGCTCATGAGGTGGGCTCTCCGGAAATACTGGGTGCCTTTACCGCAGGACTTGCCCTCTCAAGACGTTTTGCCCTACCCTTTGCCCTCTTTTTGAGAACTGATGAAAGGCTCGCCCACAAGGTGGAGCATACCATAATGCCCCTTGTATGGGTCCTCACGCCCATATTCTTCGTGTATGTGGGTCTTCAGCTCAACCTCAAGGCGATAGACTTTTCCTCAGCAAAGTTCTGGACGCTATCGGCGCTAATACTGCTTGTGGCAATCGTGGGTAAGGTCATCTCTGGCTTTTTTGTCAGCGGCACCATGAGGGAGAAGCTCCTTGTTGGCTTTTCCATGCTGCCCAGGGGCGAGGTGGGGCTCATCTTTGCAGAGTTTGGAAGGCAGAGCAAGCTCTATGATGACACACTATACGCAGTTGTTATCTTTGTGGTGGCGGTCACCACACTGATGGCACCCATCGTGCTCAAATACCTTGCAAGAGAATGAAGGTAGAAGACTTTGACTATCACCTTCCGGAGGACCTCATAGCAAAGTATCCAGCCCAGCCAAGACACAGTGCAAGGCTCATGGTGCTTGATAGAAAGGACCAGAGCTTAAGGCACGACACCTTCTGGAACCTGCCCCTTTACCTTCAGGAGGGGGACCTTCTTGTCTTTAACAACTCAAAGGTTCTGCCCGCAAGGCTCTATGGAAGAAAGCCCACAGGTGGAAGGGTGGAGGTGCTTCTTACAGACTTTATCAGCAGGGAGGAGTGGTATGCACTCATAGGAGGCAGGGGCATAAGGGAAGGTCTCAGCATTGAGGTTGCGGAGGACCTTAGGGTGGAGATATTAGAGCACCTTGAGGAAGGACGCTTCCGTGTCAGGCTTCACTCTCCTGACCCCATAAAAGCCCTTGACAGACATGGGAAGATTCCCATACCACCATACCTGAAAAGAGAAGAAGAGCCATTAGACAGGGTTTACTATCAGACAGTTTTTGCCCAGATGGAAGGCTCTGTGGCGGCGCCCACCGCCAGCCTGCACTTTTCTGAAGAGCTTCTTAAAAGGCTTGAGGAGCATGGCATAAAAAGGACCTTCATAACCCTTCATATATCCTACGGCACCTTTAAGCCTGTAAGGGTTCAGGAGGTGGAGCTGCACAGGGTGGACCCTGAGTATGTGAAGGTCTCGGAGGAGGCGGTAAGAGCCATAAGAGAGGCAAAAGCCCTGGGCAGGAGGGTTGTGGCTGTAGGCACCACAGTGGTTAGAGCCTTAGAAACTGCAGGCTATGAGCCTTTTGAGGGATGGACGGACCTGTATGTATATCCGGGATACAGCTTCAGGGTGGTGGACGCCCTTATCACCAACTTCCACCTTCCAAGGTCTTCTCTCCTCTTTCTTGTCTGTGCCTTTGGAGGTAGGGAGTTTATACTCAGGGCTTACGAAGAGGCTGTAAGGGAGAAATACAGGTTTTACAGCTACGGGGATGGGATGCTTATACTCTGACTACTCCACCCAGTAGTTGGGTGCTTCCTTCGTTATCTGCACATCGTGCACGTGAGACTCCCTGTAGCCCGCCCAGGTGATACGCACAAACTTTGCCTTCTGACGCAGCTCCTCAAGACTGCTGGCACCCACATAGCCCATGCCAGACCTGAGACCCCCCACAAGTTGATATATAACATCGCTCAGTTTGCCCCTGTAGGGCACTCTGCCCTCTATGCCTTCGGGCACGAACTTCTCCAGCCTCTCCTGTGCGTATCTGTCTGCGCTCCTCCTGCTCATCATGGCACCCAGTGAACCCATCCCCCTGTATACTTTATAAGCCCTTCCCTGATAGTAGACGGTCTCGCCGGGGGACTCTTCCGTGCCTGCAAGCAGGTTTCCCAGCATAACAGAGCTTGCGCCCACCGCAAGGGCTTTTACTATGTCTCCCGAATACCTTATACCTCCATCTGCAATCACTGGAACTCCATACTCCTGTGCCACCTCGTAAGCCCACCTTATGGCAGTTAGCTGCGGCACTCCAACCCCAGCCACTATGCGCGTGGTGCATATGGAACCTGGACCCACTCCTACTTTTATGGCATCCGCACCCGCCTTTATAAGGTCAAGGGCACCTTCCTTTGTAGCCACGTTGCCTGCGATTACCTGAAGCTCTGGATAGTGGGATTTTATGTTTTCTACCGTCTCCAGAACCCTCTTTGAATGACCATGGGCTGTGTCTACCGCCACAGCGTCCACTCCAGCGGAGACAAGGGCGGAGACCCTTTCCATGGTGTCTGGGCCTGTGCCCACCGCCGCACCAACCCTCAGCCTTCCCAGCTCATCCTTACAGGCGTTAGGATACTTTCTTCTTTTGGTTATGTCCTTTATGGTTATAAGGCCCACGAGCCTTCCTTCCCTGTCCACAATGGGCAGTTTTTCCACCTTGTGTTTTTGAAGTATCTCTGTAGCCTCCTCAAGGGTAACCCTTTCCTGAGCCACCACAAGGTTCTCGGAGGTCATAAAGAGGGAGACGGGCTTGTCGTAGTCGGTGGACTTTATGAACCTCAGGTCTCTGTTGGTCAGTATCCCCACAAGCCTGTTGCCGTCGCTCACAACGGGAACACCCGATATCCTGTATCTTTCCATTATCTCAAGGGCTTGCCTGACTGTTGTATCCGGTGTGACCGTTACCGGCTGGAGTATCATACCACTCTCTGACTTTTTGACCCTTTCCACCTCCTGAGCCTGCTCTTCTACGGAGAGGTTTCTGTGGACTATGCCTATTCCTCCCTCACGGGCGAGGGCTATGGCAAGGCGGGACTCAGTCACAGTATCCATGGCGGCGGAGACTATGGGTATGTTGAGCCTTATCTTCTTTGTGAGCCATGTGGATACATTCACCTCGTGAGGCAGAACTTCAGAATACTGAGGAATTAAAAGCAGGTCATCAAAAGTATAGGCATCAAATACTTCCATGTATTAATTATATTCCAACCTCTATTTCATACTGTCTTATCTTTCTGTAGAGATTGGAGAGGTCTATACCTATGGCTTCTGCAGTCTTTTTCAGGTCGTAGCCATATTCTCTGAGTTTGCGTTCTATAAACAGCCTTTCAAAGCCCTGCCTTGCCTTTCTAAGGTCCTTTTCCATCAGCAGTGAGTTTATATCCTCCGGCTCATGGTCAAAGCCAAGAAGGCTTCTCAGGTCTTTTTCCGTTATCTGCGTGCCCTCATGAAGTATGGCGAGCCTTTCCATGAGGTTTTTAAGCTCCCTCACGTTGCCCTTCCACTGGTAGGTCTCAAGGAGTCTCTTTGCCCCCTCGCTGAGATATTTGGGAGGCTTGCCATATTCTTTTAGAAACCTGCTCAGAAAATGCTCTGCCAGCAGGGCTATATCTTCGCCCCTTTCTCTGAGAGGTGGCAGAGTTATCACAAAGGTAGATATGCGGTGGTAAAGGTCCTCTCTGAAGTTGCCCTTTTTTACCTCTTCCTGCAGGTTTTTGTTGGTAGCACACACAAGCCTGAAGTCTGACCTTATCACCTGATTGCCCCCAAGCCTTGTGAACTCCCTTGTTTCAATCACCCTCAGGAGTTTTGCCTGAGCCTTCTGGCTCAGCTCTGAAACCTCATCAAGAAAAAGAGTTCCGCCGTGTGCCAGCTCAATCTTTCCCAGCTTCCTCTGGCTTGCGGAGGTAAAGGCCCCCTTCTCGTAGCCGAAGAGCTCCGCCTCCACCAGTTCATCAGGAAGCCCCGCGCAGTTTATGTCCACAAAGGGACCTTCTGACCTTTCTGAAAGGCTGTGAATTCTTCTGGCTACAAGCTCCTTTCCCGTCCCACTCTCGCCCAGAATCAGGATGCTGGCACCGGTAGGTGCCACCTTGCTTATGAGCTCCTTTACCTGAAGGATTTGCCTGCTGTTGCCCAGAATAGGGTCTTCTTCCTCCTCCCTCCTTGACCTTATGCTTTCCCTGAGAGACCTCTCCACAGTGGTTATGAGCCTATCCATGGAGAAGGGCTTTTCTAAAAAGTCGTAGGCACCTTCCTTAACCGCCCTTACCGCATGCTCCGTTTTGCCATGTCCCGTTATCACTATTACCGCAGAGCCCGGGAGCTTTTCCTTCAGATAGGATATGTATTCAAGACCGTTTCCATCGGGAAGCCACAGGTCCAGAAGCACGCAGTGAAAGAAGCTCCTCTCCACCCTATCCTTCATGGACTTAATGCTGTCGGCGGTAAAGACCCTGTATCCCTCCTCCTCAAGAATGCTCCTGAGCGTTTCCCTAATGGATCTTTCGTCGTCCACAACAAGGATGCTGGCTTCCATAGGAAAATTATAAAAGGTCAGTGAATATGCATGTCTTCAGCATTCCCCTGACCCTGCCTGCCGGAATTTTTTCACCTCTGAGCATGGCTTCAAGAGCAGGCCTTTTTTCTTCTCCCTTTAGGAAAAAGACAACTACGCAGGTAGAGTTCAGATACTCCTCCTTGAGGGACAGCCTCAAAAGTCCATCGGGAGACCTGCTCATGCATACCTTTGGACTCACATCCTCACATTCAACACCCGGGAAGAGAGATGCAGTGTGACCGTCCGCACCCACACCCAGAAGGGCTATATGAAGCCTCCGAGGCAGCTGAAAGCTGTAATCCATAGCACACTCCTCCGGAGACATCTCCGTCTTGAAAAAGGCAAGCCTTGCCCTCTCACCCAGAGCTTCCCTGACAGCTCTGTAGTTGCTAAGTTCAGAAGAGAGGGGAACATACCTCTCGTCAGTGAGGTAAAACCTCAGCCTCTCCCACGAAAGCCTCTCTCTGGAGAGCATCCTGTAAAGCTCAAGAGGTGTTCTGCCACCTGCAAGAGCTATATGACAGACCCTTTCCCTCCTCAGAAAAAGCCCGGAAACTCTCCTGAGAAAACTAAGAAGAAGGGCATCCACCCTCGGAGAGGAAAAAACCGCATACTTTTTGTTGACAGGCATGTGTTATAATTATACAAACAGGTAGGGAGTTTAACTCCCTTGACATCTTGGCAACTGAATTGGGCTTTTTAAATCCAGAGAAGAGGGAGCTTTCTGCCTGTAAGGCCTATTCTCTGTGTTTTCCCTTTTTCTGAGCCTTGCCTTTCATAGTCTTTATTATGCCATACGACCGTATGACCATATGACCATACGTATGGCTTTACGGTTTTACGGCGGTATGGCGTGTGCTTCTGAGCGTTGAAAGACAGAGCTCTGAACTTGACAACAACACACTCAAGTCTGCAGAACCTCCGACTTCTGGCAAATAACCCCCTTTTGAGAGGGGTGGGGGGTTGACAAAAGGCTTGATATTTCTTATTATTTCTAAGGTAGCGATTTAGGGTTGCTAATCTACCGTGTGGAGTTGAAACACATAAAACTTGTCCCGCATCTTAGAGCTGTGATAAAGTTGCTAATCTACCGTGTGGAGTTGAAACCACGGTTTAGAGTATAGAACTGTTGATGCTTATTTGAAGTTGCTAATCTACCGTGTGGAGTTGAAACGCAATAGTAAAAGAAGAAGGTGAGGTTTGTGTAGAAGTGTTGCTAATCTACCGTGTGGAGTTGAAACTATAAAAAGTTGTATAATATATCTAACTAAAACCTGTTGCTAATCTACCGTGTGGAGTTGAAACATCACCATAAACGAATACACAATTCCAGCTGCAACTGTTGCTAATCTACCGTGTGGAGTTGAAACACCCAATATCTAACATAAATTTCTTCTATTAACTTCAGTGTTGCTAATCTACCGTGTGGAGTTGAAACGGAATATCAAGCTAAAAGGGAGTTTAGGATGCATAAGGTTGCTAATCTACCGTGTGGAGTTGAAACGTTTGAAAGAAGCGTTGTCTTATGTTGTATAGTGTCTGGTTGCTAATCTACCGTGTGGAGTTGAAACCAACTGATACCAGACCTTGTGTTTCGTAAATTTTCTATAGTTGCTAATCTACCGTGTGGAGTTGAAACGATGATCTTATGCTTGATAATGGCGTAATAAGACTTAGTTGCTAATCTACCGTGTGGAGTTGAAACTTCATGGTATGTGTGGCTTTCCCATCTTTCTTCCAGGCTTCGTTGCTAATCTACCGTGTGGAGTTGAAACTGTTTCAGTTTCAGCAACTCTTTGAGTAGCTTCAAACTGTTGCTAATCTACCGTGTGGAGTTGAAACATGGGACTACAGGGCAGAGCTATTAATAGGAAAACCGTTGCTAATCTACCGTGTGGAGTTGAAACCATTGCCTTAGCCCTTGCATCCATAAGTTTTAACTGTGTTGCTAATCTACCGTGTGGAGTTGAAACCTCTGATTTAAACTTAACAACCTTCTTCCATTCGGGTTGCTAATCTACCGTGTGGAGTTGAGACGAGTTGAAGCCCCTTCTTATAGCAACCAGCTTCTGCCCTCTGACGCAAGAAATTCTTCTGCCTGCTGTGGCAGGCTTATGCCCTTTTTATACTGGAAGGGCTCATTCTGAAGGTCAAGGTAAGGCTGGACAACCTCCCACAGAGCTTCTATCTCATCACCCCTAATGAAAAGGGACTGGTCTCCCTCCACCACATCAAGAAGAAGCACCTCATAGGCCTCCGCAAACTCTGAGGGAAACCTGTATTCCATGAAAGTCTCCACAGGACATGCCATAAACCTGCCCGTTGGGGGTCTGAGTTCAAAAACTATCTGTAGCTTGCTCTCTGGTGCGGTCTGAAAAACTATCCTGTTCTGAAGAGGCTTGCAATCAAGGAGTTTCATAAAGCTCTGCGGGACTTCCTTAAAGACAACTGTTATCTGAGTGAGCTTCTGAGATAGGGCTTTGCCTGTCATGAGGTAAAAGGGCACTCCGTGCCAGCGGAAGTTATCCACCAGCACCTTTGCCACCACAAATGTTTCCCTGTTTGAATTGCTAACACCCACCTCTTCCCTGTAGCCCTCATACTGACCCCTTATAAGCCCTTCAATGCGTGCATTCTTGAGCACCTTTACCTTTTCATCTCTTATAAACTTCTCAGACATGTAAGCTGGAGGCTCCATAGCGGTAAAGGCAAGCATCTGTAGCATGTGGTTCTGTAGCATATCCCTTATGGCTCCCACCCTGTCGTAGAACTCTCCCCTTCCTTCAACACCCACACTCTCAAGGGCAACTATCTGCACATGGTCAATAAAGTTTCTGTCCCATATGCCCTCAAATATAGTGTTGGAAAACCTGAGAGAAAATATGTTCTGTATGGTGTCCTTTCCAAGAAAGTGGTCAATGCGGTATATCTCCTCCTCTATGAAGTATCTGTGAAGGAGGTCGTTGAGCCTCTGGGCAGACCTGAGGTCAAAGCCAAAGGGCTTTTCTACCACTATTTTTCTTGGGTTCGTGTAGTTTCTGAGAAGCCTGCCAAGGTTTCTAATGGTTTCCTCAAAAAGATATGGGCTTAGAGACAGAAAGAATATGAGCTCCTGACCCCTGAGCTCTTCTATAAGCTTTCCCAGCTCCACGTAGGAATTCCAGTCTTTTGCGTCAAAGGGCAGGAAGTTGCAGAGCTTTCCAAAGCCCCTGTCAAGCTCGCAGACCACCTTTTCCCAGTCCTCTCTTCTACTTCTTGCAAGAGAGTAAACCCTGTCAAGCCCAGAGAGGTATCCCTTTGCGAAAAGCCTTGAGAGGGAAGGAAAAAGCTTGTTTTTTGCCAGGTCTCCCGTGCCACCAAGTATAAAGAGAGAAAAGCTCTCAGCCATCCCTTTTCTTTACCTGATGCCTTCCAAACTGGTATCTTAGCCCTGCCAGAAGCCTGTCTCTGAAGGAGTTTTCCTGTCTTGAGCGAAAGCGGGCAAAGAGGGCTTCTGCTATGGTTGGAACGGGCACAGCCCTCTTTATGGCTTCTTCCACCGTCCAGCGACCCTCACCCGTGTCTTCCACGTAGGGCTTTAGCTCCTCAAGGTTTCCAAAGTCCTCAAAGACCTTCTGAGTGAGATCCATCAACCAGCTCCGTATTACACTGCCCGTGTTGTATATGCGTGCCACCTCCTTAAGGTCGTAGCCAAAACCGCTCTCTCTCAGGAGCTCAAAGCCCTCGCCTATTGCCTGCATGAAGGCGTATTCTATGCCGTTGTGAACCATCTTGGCAAAGTGTCCTGCACCCGATGGTCCAAGGTATGCGTACCCCCTGCCCTCGTAGGAGAGGTCTCTGAAGATGGGCTCAAGATTCTCAAAGGCCGGCCGGTCTCCTCCCACCATCAGGCAATAGCCAAGCTCCTCTCCGTAAACTCCACCGCTTACGCCCACATCAAGGAAAGAGACACCCAGCCTTCTTAGCTCCTCGTATCTCCTCTGTGAGTCCCTGTAGTGGCTGTTGCCACCGTCCACAACTGTGTCCCCTTCCTTCAGGTAGGGCTTTAGCCCATCCAACACCTTGTCCACCACCTCATGGGGCACCATAAGCCAGATGTTTTTTCCCTCTTCAGAGGCCAGATGGCTCATGTCCTCCATAACCTCCATAGAGGACCTTGCCTGAGCCCTTGCCTGCTGGCTTGCGTCGTAGCCTACCACACTGTGCCCTTTTGAGAGAAGCCTTCTTGACATTCCAAGTCCCATCCTCCCCAGACCTATCATGTAGAGCTTCATGGTTTAAATTTTAGCCATAGCCAAACATGAGGTCAAGTATGCCGGGTTCTATCTGTATCTCCCATTCTTTGTAGTTCTCATCCTTGTTGAGCACCACAAGGTAGCCTTCCCTTTCAAAGTAGAGTAGAAGCTTGGCTAAGTTGGCAAGCCCGCATATCTTACCACTTTTTAGACTGGTAATTTTGAGCCTTGGCTGTGGGGTCTCTGCCTCTTTAAAAAGGGTGAGAAGTTCATCTTTGAGGTTGTAGTGAAGGGTCTCAAAGTCGCACACCGAGCACCTCCTTGACCACTTCAGAATCTTTAAAGGGATATTTTACACCCTTTATTTCCTGATAATCTTCGTGCCCCTTGCCAGCGATGACCACCACATCCCCCTCCTTAGCCATACCTATGGCAAGCTCAATGGCTTTTTTCCTGTCGGGCTCTACAAACACCTTAGTTCTATCTTCGATGCCAGAGAGAATATCCTCTATTATCGCCGTAGGCTCTTCAAACCTTGGGTTGTCAGAGGTGAGCACTACAAGGTCTGAAAGGCTCTCTGCTACCTTTCCCATGATGGGTCTTTTGCTCCTGTCGCGGTTGCCCCCCGCGCCAAAGACCACAATAAGCCTGTTTTTTGCAAGACCCCTTGCAGTTTTCAGAAGCTTTCCAAGGGCATCGGGTGTATGAGCATAGTCTACCACCACCACAAAGCCATCCCCCATGTAGGTCTCAAACCTCCCCGGCACATACACCTCCCTGATACCCTCCTGAATGACCTCTGCAGAAAGCCCCCACAGAAAGCCAAGAAGCACACCAAGAGAAAGGTTATATGCCTGAAAGCTCCCCCTGAGGTTAGAAGAGAAATGGTATTGCCTTCCTTCGCATTCAACCCTGAGCCTTGAGCCCTCAAAGTCTGTGGAAAAGTCCAAGATTTTGAGGTCTCCATCCCTTCCGTAAGTTTTTACATTCTTTGCCATTGTAGTCAGCCTCTTTCCCCACGGGTCATCGGCATTTATGAGAGCATGCTCATACTCGTATTCTGTAAAGAGCCTCGCCTTTGCAAGAAAGTAGTTTTCCATGGTGTGGTGGTAGTCAAGATGGTCCTGACTGAGGTTTGTGAAGGCTACCATGTAAAAGCGTGTGCCCCAGACCCTTTTCTGGTCAAGGGCGTGAGAGGACACTTCACAGACCACTGCCTGAGCACCATCCTCTTTCATTGCCCTGAGGGTTGAGTGCCACTTAACTGGGTCTGGCGTTGTTCTGCCCTCATACTCGTATATCCTTTCGCCAAGCCTATAGTATATGGTTCCCATAAGCCCGGTTTTTATGCCTGCTCTGCTAAGGATGGACTCCACTACATGGGTGCTGGTGGTTTTGCCGTTGGTGCCTGTAATGCCTATGACCCTGAGCTCCTCTGAGGGTTTACCATAAAAGAGGCCTGCCAGCTCCGCAAGGGCTCTTCTGGTGTCTTTGACCTTCAGTATGCGAGGGTCCGAAAGGTCTACATCCCTCTCCACCAGCACCCACAGGGCACCCCTCTGGAGAGCCTCTTCAACAAAGTGGTGCCCGTCCGCCTGCGTGCCTTTTATGGCGACAAAGATGTAGCCCGGCTTGACTTCTTTGGAGTTTGAGGTTATGCCTTTTGATTCAGATAGTAATTCCTTAAGGTTCATTTCTTGGTTGAATGCTTGCAAAACATTTTAGCATAGTAGAGTTCTCTTTCGTCAGCCACGGTTCTGAAAAGAGGATAAGAAGCTACTTTTCAGTTATCGTCTCTTCCACCTTCATTCCAAAATGCCTTCCTGCCTCTTCTATGTATCCCAGCACTTCGTCTCCCTCTTTAAGCTCCGCCACCGATAGGGGGGTGCCGTCAGGTCTTGTGAGCCTTATGGTCTCTGCGTTCTGAAGCACTGCACTGACCTTCTTGTTTTCAAACTTCCCTTCCACGAGGAGCATGGGACGCCTTTCTACCTTTGCCCTGCCCACATACACGAGCCTTCCCCTTCCCGTGTAGTCGTAGACCATCACCGGGTCTCCAGCGGAGAGCTCGCACAGATACTTTGTTCTGTTTTCAGGCACCCTTATGTACATGTGGACTGCCCCTGCGTTTACTCTAAAAGGTCTGGATGCCACGTAGGGGTTCTCTTCGGTCTCTGCGTGCACCAAAAACATGCCAGCAGAGGAGTTGCCCACCAGCATACCCTCTCCCCGGCTGAGCATAGAGGTGGTATCCACGCACACCCTGTCTCCAAGACCAAGAGGCAGGATTCTGGTAATTCTGACCACCACCATCGGAAGCCTCTCTTCCTCCTCTTCCAGCACCTTGCCAACCCTCTTTATGGTGTTTATGTCTTTAGTTTTCAGCACTATGCCCTTTACGCCCTTTTCCAGCACCTTTACGGCAAGCCTTGCCTCCTCTTCGTTTTTTACCACCGCATAGAGCTCTTCCCTCTGGGCTATGAGGTTCTCAAGGGGTATGATGGTCCAGTCAGTGGTTTCCACTATGACCTTCATATGGGGTGGAAACTTTGCGGCCCTTTCTTCGTCCTCTTTGCCCCTTATGAGCACATAAGCGTAGTCCCTGCCCTCTATGAGGTCCGCCCCCTCTGCAGATGCCACCTGCACCCTTCCCAGAGCCTTCACTTCCTGCACCCTTGAGGGGTCAGAGAGGAGTATAACACCTGCCCCGGACTCAAGGGCTGTGGTTATGAGCTTTTTGTCAAATTCCTCCGCCCAGTACCAGAAGTCTTTCATAAGAAAATTATAACCCTACTTTTTCTGCACCTTTCTGTTCTGCCCTTCTCTCTGCAGATTATCATTAACTGGCTAACTCTATTCCTTCTGACATCCATGGGCTGTGGAGCTGAGAAGCTCCATTATCTTCTCCACCACCTCCTGTGGGCTCAGCCCCGTGGTGTCTATGACCACCGCATCCTCCGCAGGTCTGAAGGGATAGAGGGGTCTGTTTGCGTCCCTTTCGTCCCTCTCTACCACAGCCCTCAGGATTTCTTCGTAGCTCACATCCTGCCCCTGAGCTCTGAGTTGCTCGTATCTTCTTCTTGCCCTCTCTTCTGCAGAGGCAGTAAGAAAGACTTTCAGGTCTGCGTCTGGAAAGATATGCGTGCCAGCGTCTCTGCCCTCTGCCACCACCTGACCTCTGCCCACCAGAGACCTGAAGAACATGTTTATCCTCTCCCTGAAGGCTGGCAGTGCACCGATTCTGGACGCCATGTTTCCCACTTCTTCTGATACCAGCATACCCCCTATGTCTTCCCCCCTGTAGTGGACCTTTGTCTCGCCCGGGAGGAGCTCCACGCTGACAGGCTCTTCAAATACTTCCAGAGCCCTCTCTGGTTCAATTCCCCTCATCAGGCATACATAGGCAAAGGCTCTGTAAACTAGCCCTGTGTTCAGGTATGGAATTCCGAGCCTTCTGGATACCTCCCTTGCCGCCGTGCTTTTACCACTACCTGCAGGTCCATCTATGGCTATTTTCATCAGAAGTAGCTTCTGCCACCCGATGCAATGCCCTTCAGCTTCAACTCCAGGTCTGCCGGCCTGCTGGCGTACATCAGGGCTGTAGTATAGTCAATGAGACCATTTCTGTACAATTCCTCAAGATGCTGGTCAAATAGCTGTGTTCCATAAACGGACCTCCCTTTTTCAATGAGAAGGGGTATATCGTCAAACTTGGCGGGGTCTACTATGGCCTCCTTTATGGCTGCAGTGTTTATCAGCACCTCAACTGCAGGAATAACTCCCGTTCCGTCTGCTTTTGGAAGTAGTCTCTGAGAGAATATGGCAATGAGCGTTTCAGCGAGCTGTATTCTTATCTGTTCTCTTACCTCAAGGTTGAACATGCTTATTAGCCTGTTTATGGTCTCCTTTGCATCTAGGGTATGAAGGGTGGACATTACCAGGTGTCCTGTCTCTGCAGCCTGCAGGGCTATGACTGCTGTTTCCGGGTCCCTTATCTCACCAACCATGATTACATCCGGGTCTTCTCTTAATGCAGACCTCAGCCCCTTAGCAAAGGAGGAGGTATCAATACCCACCTCACGCTGAACTATAAAGGCTTCGTTATCCCTGAAAAGGTATTCTATGGGGTCTTCTATAGTAACAATGACGCAGTCTCTTGTGGAATTTATGATGTTTATGAGCGAAGCCAGTGTCGTGGACTTGCCAGAACCAGTGGGTCCTGTCACAAGTACAAGACCCTTGGTGTTTTCAAGGATGACCTTTTTCATAACCTCGGGAAGGTTAAGGCTTTCAAAGGATGGTATGTTAAAGGGTATTACTCTGAAGGCAAGACCTGTTGTTGTCCTCTGCTTGTATACGTTAACACGGAAACGGGCCACACCCGGCAGTGAATAAGATGTGTCCGCTTCTCCAAACTCCTCAAACTCCGCCACCTTCCTACGATTTTTCTCAAGCACCTCCCGGACTATCATCTCCATTGTTCTTTCTTCTATAGCCGGAAAATCAGAAAGCTTTATAAGCCTTTTCTTTACCCTGAGGACGGGCACGCTTCCCGTTTTAAGGTGCACATCTGACGCACCCAGTTCTATTGCCTTTTTAAGTATTAGCTGCAGCAAGCCCAGCTACCTCCCTTACCTTTTTTTCTATCTCCCGGGCAAGCTCTGGGTTTTCCATAAGGAATTTTTTAGCCTGTTCTCTCCCCTGTCCCAGCCTTATGTCACCGTAGCTATACCATGCACCGCTTTTGTTTATCACCTTCAGTTCACTTGCGGTATCTATAAGGTCACAGAGCTTGCATATACCCTCGCCGTAGAGCACATCAAACTCAGCCTCCTGAAAGGGTGGTGCCAGCTTGTTTTTAACCACTTTTACCCTCACCCTGTTGCCTGTCTTTTCTCCACTATCCTTTACCTCACCAATCCTTCTCACGTCAAGCCTCATGTCCGCAAAAAACTTTAGGGCTCTACCACCGGGCGTGGTCTCTGGGTTTCCAAACATGACACCGATTTTTTCCCTGAGCTGGTTTATGAAGATTATGGCTGTGTTTGCCCTGTGGGCCATGCCCTTTAACTTCCTGAGGGCCTGAGACATGAGCCTTGCCTGTTTGCCCACATGGGCTTCACCTATCTCACCCTCGAGCTCATCCTTCGGCACCAGCGCTGCCACGGAGTCCACCACTATAACGTCCACGGCATTGCTTGCTATTAGGCTTTCCGCTATTTCAAGAGCCTGCTCTCCGTAGTCTGGCTGAGAAATGTAGAGGCTTTCTGTGTCAACGCCTATTTTCTCCGCATACCTTGGGTCAAGGGCGTGCTCCGCATCAATGAAGACCGCTATGCCTCCTGCCCTCTGGGCCTCCGCTATTATATGAAGTGCAAGAGTGGTCTTACCTGAGGACTCGGGGCCAAATATTTCAACAACTCTGCCCCGGGGTATGCCACCTATACCCGTGGCTATGTCCAGTGCAATAGAACCGGTGGGTATAACATCCACCTTCACCTTCTCCGCCTTTTTCAGGGGCATTATGGAGCCCTTCCCAAAACGCCTTTCTATGCTGGTAAGGGCGTTTTCCAGAGCCTTTCTTTTCTCAAGGACTTCCTTCTGAACTTCTTCTATCATAAACCTCTCCTGTTAATATTCTACCACTCTTGGCACCACAAAGAAACCCCCTTCACCCTCTGGTGCCTTTTCTAAAATTAGATATGGCTCAAAGTCCCTTGATGGCTCATCTTCTCTCATGGGTGTCTCATCAAAGTGAGAGGTGAAGGACTCCACTTGCCATGTATCAACCTCCTGCAGTTGCTCCACAAAATGCAGTATGCTCTTGAGCTGTTTTTCAAAGTATTCCTTCTCTTCTTCTGTGAGCCTGAGCCTTGCAAGGTGGGCAACCTTTTCCACCATAGAAATAGAATATAGCAGAACTTTTAGCTTTTTCCACCCCTTAGAAAGAGCTCTCTCAGGAGGAGAAGGAATATGGCAATGCTTATGCTGGCATCTGCAAGGTTAAAGGCTGGCCACGAAAGCCCTCCGTAGGATAGATATATAAAATCTCTCACATAGCCAAGCAAAACCCTGTCATAGAGGTTTCCGAGAGCTCCACCTCCCACCATGCCCATCAGAAGGGGAAGGATTTTCCCCCCTGTTTTTAGAGCGTAAAGAAAGGTTATGACAAGAGCTACCAGGGGAGTTATGAAAAGGACGGGGATTCTTAAAAAATCTGGTGCATCTGCAAGAAGGCCAAAGGCCACCCCCCTGTTGTAAACCAGCACAAGGTGCAAAAAGGGCAGAAGACTTATATCCCTGTCCTTTAGAAGGGATTCTGCAAGATTCTTGGTGATAAGGTCAAGAAGCAGGATACCGAGCGCAGTAAATGCGTATATCAAAGCAGGTTTTCTAAGGCTTTTTCCCATATCTCCTCAAGTTCGCTGACTTGCAGTTCAAGGATTTTTTCCTCATTGTTGGTAAGGGTAAAAAACTCTTCTTCCTTCACCCTCCCTAAAAATAGCCAGTCAAGGTCATGCCCTTCCACAAGGTCCTTAAAAACCTCCGCATCTTCCCTTCTTACACTCACCACCACCATGGTGGGGTTTTCTGAGAAGAGGAAAAAGTCAAGCCTTTCCTCCATGTAGAGGTTCACTTCAACACCCAAACCTGTGCCAAAGAGGCATTCCAGAAGAGCCACCGCAAGCCCACCCAGAGAAACATCATGAGCGGACCTCAGTATGTTTTCCTTAATTAGCTTAATAAGAAGTGCATGTAGCCTTTTTTCCTTCTCAAGGTTTACCTGAGGGGTTCTCCCCGAAACTCTTCCGTGAATAACCTTAAGGTATTCGCTGCCGGCAAGGGAAAATTCTCTCTTTAGGTCTCCCATCAAAAATATAAGGTCTCCCTCTTCCTTAAAGCAGTGGTCAAGAAACCTTCCATCCTCCAGATAACCCACTGCAACCATTATGGGTGTGGGGTATATGTTCCTTATTTCCTCTCTTTCCACCGTCTCGTTGTAGAGGGAAACATTACCGCTCACTACAGGAACCTCAAAAAATTTGCAGGCCTCCGATATGCCCTCTATGGCCCTTACCAACTGCCACATCACTTCTGGTCTGTCGGGGTTTCCAAAGTTCAGGCAGTCAGTTATGCCCAGTGGCTTTGCTCCCACGCAGGCAAGGTTTCTGAGGGCTTCCGCCACTGCGTATTTACCACCCTCGTAGGGGTCAAGAAAAAGCATACGCCCGTTTCCCTCTGCGGTGATGGCTATTAATCTCTCACTTTTCAGCTCCGGTTTTTCCACCCATTTTACCCTCATCACCGCAGCATCACCACCGGGCTTGAGCACCGTGTTTGTGCCCACCTGATGGTCATACTGGCTGTAAACCCACTCCTTGGAGGCTATGTTGGGAGAAGAAAGGAGTTTTATAAGAGCCTCCTGAAGAGGAACCTCAGGAAGGCTGTTCTGGTCAAAATCCCATAAGGACTTGAGACGATCTGGCTCTCTGTATGGCTTTTCGTATACCGGTGCCTCCTCCACTATCAGGCTGACCGGAAGCTCAACCACCAGCTCACCCTTATGGTAAGCCCTGAAAAGCCCATCCTCTGTGAGCCTGCCCACCACTGCCCCCTCAAGATGGTAGTATTTAGAAAGCTCCAGAAGCCTGTGAACCTTTTCCTCCTGGGTCACAAGAAGCATTCTCTCCTGGCTTTCCGAGAGGAGTATCTCAAAGTCCTTCATGCCCTCCTCTCTGAGGGGAACTCGGTCAAGCCAGAGCTCCACCCCGCACTTTGACTTGTTTGCAAGCTCTGAGGAAGCACCAGAAAGCCCGGCAGCTCCAAGGTCCTGAAGACCACTTACAAGTTCTTCTTCAAGGGCTTGAAGAACTGCCTCTATGAGTTTCTTACCAAAGTAGGGGTCTCCAATCTGCACATTTGGCAGTTTTTCTTCAATACCTTCTCCAAACTCCGCAGAAGCCATCACAGCACCGTGTATGCCATCCCTTCCCGTGGAAGAGCCAAGAAGAAAGAGCAGGTCTCCGGGTCTTCCCCTTGCCCTGAACATCCTGCCTGCGGGCAAAATCCCAAGACAGAAGGCGTTAACAAGGGGGTTTGTTCTGTAGCATTCCTCAAAGTATGTTTCACCTGCAACGGTGGGTATGCCTATGCAGTTACCGTAATGGGATATGCCACTCACCACACCCTTCACAATCCTTTTGTCCGGAGGAAGTCCAAACCTGAGAGAGTCTGCAAGGGCTATGGGTCTTGCACCCATGGAAAGTATGTCTCTTATTATCCCACCAACGCCCGTGGCAGCACCATGAAAGGGTTCAATGTAGGAAGGATGGTTGTGGCTTTCTATCTTGAAGGCAAGCCATACCTTATCGTCAAGCTCAACCACCCCTGCGTTTTCACCCGGTCCCTGAACCACCCAGTCTGCACTGGTGGGAAACTTTCTCAGATGCACCTTTGAAGACTTGTATGAGCAGTGCTCAGACCAGAGGGCACCAAGAACACCAAGCTCCACGGAGTTTGGTTCACGCCCGAGCCTGCTGACTATTCTTTCATATTCTTCCTCTTTGAGACCATAAAGCTGGTAGAGTTTCATCCCTTCTGTTCTCCGAAAACCTCCTTCTTTATGTCCTCTTCCCTTCCAAAGACACCCATTATGTGATAGCCATTGTCCACATGAATCACTTCACCGGTTATAGCCCTTGCCCAGTCACTACAAAGAAAGACAGCAGTATCTCCCACATCCTCTATGGTTATGGCTCTTCCAAAGGGGTTTACCTTTGTGGTGTGTTCCATAAGGAGGTGGAAACCCGTTATGCTGTATGCGGCAAGGGTCTTTATGGGACCTGCAGATATGGCGTTTATCCTGTGCCCTTGCTTTGCTATATCGTAGGCAAGATAACGCACCGTGCACTCAAGGGCGGACTTTGCTATACCCATAACATTGTAATGAGGAACCACCTTCTCTGCACCGTAGTATGAAAGGGTTATTATGGAGCCGCTCCTGCCCTCCATGAGAGGAAGAAGCTCTCTGGTGAGGGCTATAAGGGAATATACGGATATGTCCATTGCAGTTTTGAAGCCTTCCCTTGACGTGTCTATCACTCCACCCCTGAACTCTTCTTTTGGTGCGTAGGCAATGGAATGAACTATTATGTCCAGACTGCCCCATACCTCAGAAAGCCAGTCCTTGAGAGCCCTTATATTTTGGTCCTCTGACACATCATATTCAAAGATAAGACCTGAACCAAACTCCTCTGCTACCTCTTCCACCCTTTTTTTTAGCTTTTCACTGGCGTAAGTGAAGGCAAGCTCCGCACCTTCCCTATGAAAGGCCTTTGCTATACCGTAAGCTATACTTCTTTCGTTTGCCACACCCGTTATAAGGGCCCTTTTACCTTCAAGAAGACCCATACTTGCCTCCTCTACTGAATGATTTTTATGGCTTCTTCCACGCTTCTGCCCTCGTGCACTATGAGGCTGAGGGCTCTCACCATACCCACTCTGTTTTTAGCCTGAAATACGTTCCGCCCGATGGAAAGGCCCCTTGCCCCAGCCCTTATGGCACCATGAACCATCTCAAGCACCTCTCTTTCTGTTTTCATCTTTGGACCTCCGGCTATGACCACAGGAATAGGGCATCCTTCCACCACCTTTGAAAAGCTCTCAGGATCTCCCGTGTAGGGAACTTTTACTATGTCCGCACCCAATTCCGCACCGAGCCTTGCACAGTGAGCTACCACTCTGGGCTCATACTGGTTCATGTCCTTGCCCCTTCCGTAAACCATGGCAAGAAGGGGCATGCCCCATTCTTCACACACTTTGGATACATAGCCCAGGTCTCTGAGCATTTCCCTCTCCATGTCTGCACCCACGTTCACATGCACCGATACGCCGTCTGCACCCAGCTTTATGGCTTCTTCCACCGTGCAGACCAGCACCTTGTCGTTTTTTGTAGGTGCCCAGTCGGTAGAAGCAGAGAGGTGAACTATTAGCCCTATGTCTCTGCCTTTCCCCCTGTGCCCCGCCTTCACCATGCCCTTATGGAGCACCACAGCATTGGCACCGCCCTCCGCCACATCTTCCACCGCCTTTCTTATATTCTCAATCCCCTCCATCGGGCCGGAGCTTACCCCATGGTCCATGGGAACTATTATTGTCTTGCCCGTATCTCTGTTAATAAGTCTCTCAAGCCTGAGCTGTTTACCTATGCTCATGTTTTTAACCTCCCTTAAACCTGAAAGTTATTATGCCTGTCTGGACCGTGTTTTCCCTTATGGCTTCAAACCTTATACCCCTTACAAACTCCACCATCTTCTGGTCCACCTGGGTTGAACCGCTTTTCTGAATTATCTGAACCCTTGAGACCACACCAGAAGGCTCTATCCATACCCTTACTCTAAGGGGGCTGAGGGGTTCATCAGAGCTTATCCTCGGAAGGGGGGGTGTATAAACCGTTGCCCTTCCACCACCTGAAAGCCCCACACCTCCAGGTGATACAACCGCCGTTATGCTTCCAATGTCTGCACTCTTTACGCCCTCCCTCTCCACCTCTCTTTCCCTTCCCCTTACCTTCTGCTCAATCTCCTGAAGCAGTGAAGGCTCTTCCTTTTGAGTGCCTGCTGGCACCTGAATGTCTCCCTTCTCTCTTGATACCTCAACCGGAGATGCAATGGCCTTATCTTTTCCTTTTTTAGTAATACCTTCTCCCTCTCTTGGCTTATGAAGAATGCCCTGCCTTCCACCCGCCAACTTTATTTCCTTTGCAAGTGGCATATCTTCAACATATACCTGTAAGGGAGGCGTTGGAGAGTTCACCTCAATTCTAACAGAGAGATAGAGTGAAAGAAGGGTAAACATCATAAGGTTCAGAATTATAGATATGCCCCAGTGAAATAATGTTTCTACTTTATCCTCTCTCAGCATTATGTATCATAGTATAGCACATAGGCTATATTTTTTGAATGATTAGAATATATGTCTTAGACCTACCCCGACTTGATAATACTTCCAACCGGCAGCCGTCTGCATTGCATAGTTACCAGCCTCAAAGTCCAGAGCAATCCATGTATTCCTGCTAAGCTTGAAACCAACAGAAGCATACCCGCCACCTATAAGATCACTGTTGGTTTTATTGTATCTTTTATAGTTCTGATAACCAATAAATGGCTCCAAGTAGACATAAAAATTACCTCTATTGTGCTGTAATGCAAAAAATATATGGTTTGAAATATAGTCTTTTGGGTCAAAATAACCCATTCTTTTATGTTTGTCATAATTACTGTATATTAATCTGTAGCCAATCTTAAAGTTTGGATTGGACTGTGTCAACCTATACGCTGGGGATAGTATCATGAAATGGCCTTTATTACCATCGGAGAAAAGACGAAGTTGATATGAACCACTGAAGTCAACACTATCATTTATGCGCTGAAAGGTACTTATAGCAAAGGCAGTCATTCTTATCTTATTTTGTAAGAGCTCTGCAGTATAAGTCATAATGCTGGTGTTTAAGGAGATATTAAGACTACCCCTCCCAGCAAAAATAGATACTCCAGCGCCACCTATGAACTTTTCTGATGAGCCTATAGACAATGTGCCAAAAGTGCCAGACAGGAGGGCATTTTCAGATACTCTTTTATTCAGTTCAATTCCGAACTCGTAGGCTTTCTTATCCCTTGTATTATCCTCGGCCCATATATACCTATAGTAGGGTGATAATCTATAGTCTTCTAACCAGAAAATGCCTCTAAGGGTAAGTGTATCTACTCTGTTATCGTCGCTATCTCTGTAATATGTATAGCCAGAACTTACCTGAGGTCCGAACTTCTGTAAATAGGCCTCCTTAGCCTCATCAAGCTCCTTTGATTGATATGTATACATTGGCTTTAGCTTCTCAAGAGTATTTTTGGTATCAATCCTTCTATCCAATGCCATATACCCATAAGAAAGAGCAAGTCCGCTGTCAAAGTCCTTTCTTTCAGCGTATATCCGCTCGTATATTTCTGTAGCCTTATCGGGTCTTCCAGACCAACGAAGGGCATTACCTTTTACAAGAAGGGCATCAGAATTCTGAGGTTCCTTTGAAAGTATATAATCAAGCTCTTTTATAGCCTCAAAATTCTTCCCTCTCCATGTAAGAACTCTTGCAAGATGCAGTCTTATCTGTAAATCTTCTGGATACTTTTCTAATAACTCCTTCAGCATCATCTCGGCTTCTTTCAGCATGCCTCCCCACGACACGGATACAGCCATTCTAAATCTTTCTTCTCTTGATAAATCGCCCATTTGATTCCAGATTTTTGCGTATACCTCAGCCGCTTTTCTATAGTTCCCTTCCCTGTAATATCTGTCTCCTTCTTCCTTCAACTTAAGAAGCTCTGGTTGTACAGCGTAAACCCCGCATGCAAGAACAAAAGAAGCCACTATAGATATTATTTTCATGATCTATCACCTCCAATGTATTGCGAGAAGGAAACAAGGTCTATTGAATTGTTTATGTTGAGTCTGGGTATAGCCATATCCGTCATTCCAAACAGTCTTTCTTCAGAAGTGAAGAAGTATTTAAAGCCAAGTTTTCTGAGAACATCCAGATGTCTCTCCGAGTATTGTCCGTATGGCGCAGCAAAAATGTCAGTAGACGTTCCAAGCTCTTTATTTAACTTATCTAAAAACTTCATGGAATCTAGCCTGAGCTGTTCCGGAGTGAACCTGTTGACCCAGTTTGTCACATGTATGTCGTAACCATGATATCCCACCCTGACAAGACCGGATGATATGAGAAACCTATAATCATCCCAGCTCAATGTAGGTCTTTTACCGTTAAAGTTGTAATAGCTTCCTACATAAGCGCCTATAACGTTTATGATTGCCTTAAAACCATAATCTCTGAGAACTGGAAAGGCGTAATCCATGAAAGAAAGATAGCCATCATCAAATGTAAGCATAAATAACTTTCTACTTTTATCAAATCTGTTGAGCTCTTCAGGAAAAACAGAAATATAGCTGTTCTGATACAGGTATTCCATATGAGAGTAGAAAAGAGAAGGAGAAACCGTATAACCATCCTTATAATGGTTTGATATATCATGGTACATTAGTACAGGAATGCTCAGGGCTTCGAAAGCTGGGGCTGTCCTGATTCTGGTTCCCAGAAAGAGCCAAGAGGCTGCCGTAAATAGAAAATCTCTTCTTGTCATCCTCGACTCCTAATATGTTTCTTGAGTATGTAGTAACTTTTTTTCAGATACTCATGATAGAGGGGGGTACTCCAGCTTTCCCAACTATAGGTTTTTATCTTTTCAAAGGACAGGGGGTATGGAAGCATGTCTGTTATGTTATATGGTTTTCTTGTTTCTTCGGCAAGATTGAAATTATCTTTCTTTGGTTTGTAAGATAACACAATAAACCGCACTCCATCTGTTTCTAAACTCTTTACTTTACCATCCCACCAAATTATGTTCCTAGAACTTGGGTCAGAAAAATTTATAAGGCAGTAAGGTATTCTAAGTTCTATGAGATTTCCGTTCACATTAAAATCTGCTAGGCTGTTATAGTCCTTTCTATCGGGATTGAGGGAACCCATTCTTAGCGGACTTACTGCATGATGCCTCGCTGGATATGTTTTTCTAAGCTCCTTATTAAATCTCCTTCTATTTGTCAAGAAATACATGGGTATAAATGCACCCTGCGCGGATTCTACGGACAATGTTTTCCCTGAACCATAGTTGGTAAATCTGTCGTAAGTGTGCTGCACCAGTATTCTACTTTTCCCCTTACCACATATATGCATGAGAAACTGAACGCCCATAGGTAAGGTCAACTTCGTATTAAAGGGGAGCAGATATTCGCCCTTGTCTGGACCTGCAACATTTATTGCTACAATATAACAGGCTTCTAAAAAATCTATCTCACCTGCCGTCTCCAGCGCTAGATAGATAAAGCCTTCATCCCTCTTGACTCTTACACCTACTAGTGTTCTTCCTCCATCTCCATCATCTCCAAAGCTGTAGTATCGTATACCCTTTTCCTTAGAATAAAGGGTTTCTGAATTTACCCACTCTCCTAGATTGCCGGACAGTGTGCATGTCTTACCTGGGTAGCCTGGATACACGGCAACAAGTCCGTAATTTTCCTCGGGATCTCTTATATTAAACCAGAGGGATTTTCTATCTTTTGGATTATAGTAAGGCTGAAATAACCAGTTAACTTTATACCACTCATCAAACCACGAAAAGATTATGGCGCCTGCCATACCTGCTTTTTTTATTTCTTCCAGCTTCTGAATCAGATATCTACCCTGCTGAACTTCATCATGTCCGCCATGATTTAAACCTCCCTGTTGCCAGTGGGCTGACTCCCTGCTGGTGGGCACGCCAAACTCAGCTATAACCACGGGCTGTCCTTTATGATGAGTTTTAAGTTCTCTTAAATAGTCCAAGTATGGAGTTTCTGATTGAAGATAGTCATTAACCATGAAATCGGGATAGTAAGGATAGACATGGTAACTGGAGAAGAAGCAGGTTTCTCCTGTGCATCTTATCTTGCTGGTATCGAGCGTTTCCATATCCTCATTCTCCGAACACACATCTGCCACCTCTTGACCCATAGCCTTAAGTTCCTCTTCGTAACTCGATTCTGAATGATGTTCTAATGGGTCAAGCGTAGGCCAATTTGTTATAGAAACCAAGCTTGTGTGCCCATATACCTCTTGCTGATATGAAAGTATATAATAACACACTTTTACGTTCCAGACCTCAAAAGGTTCGCCGTTAAGTATGTACAGGAACTTTCCGTAATAGTCCTCCTTCTTTCTCAATCTTTTTTCATTGTATTTATTAACCATGCATGCCTCTGGCTCTCTACCGAATAAGTATCCTATAAGACATCCAGAAACATCGGCTGTATAAACACCATGCGGTTTTCCATAAGATTCCTTAAGTTCAAGATGTCCATGGACCGCGTCTACAACTTCTCTTATATCCTGCAAAACCTTGCCCATAAAATCTCTGTCATCCAAAGCACCCTTTTCAGGTGGCTCATACCATATACCCTGCAAAAGGTAGAGTTTAATGCCATCTTTATTAAACTCATAAAGCGCTCTGTAAAAGTCTGGATTTTGTAATGTATAAACCCTTATGGTATTTGCACCGAGTTCATAAATAAGTTTGAACCATCTGAGATAGGTACCCATTTTTATAGGATACTCCCCGGGGAAATAGCCTGGTAGTCCAAGTCCAATGTTAACCCCCAAGATAAAGAAGCTTTCCCATTTACCTCCCCTCATTATCTGAATATAGTCATCCGCAGTTCTAAAAATTGATTTTTCTCGGAGGCTTACCTTATTCAAACTGGTGATATATTTTTCAACTATTTCCAGCATCTTTAAGACTTTATCGGAGTTATTAGCTTCAAGGCTTTTGTATAGAGCCCACCTCGCAGTATGCATATCCCCCAGATTATACATTGCCAGCCCTAACCCGTAATAAGCATCACCTGTTTCCTCCTTATTAGAAGCTTTCTGAAGTGCAAGCCTAAATATGTTTACTGCCTCCTGATTATGACCTTTTTGTAAGGCTGTGTAGCCCAATTCAAGGAGTTTCTTTAAATTCATACACACCACTCCCCTTCTTTTTTACATATTCCCATCTTCTATAGCCCGCAATGTACTTTATAGTTGCCTGCAATCTCCAAAAGGAATTTAGTTGCCTGTATCCAAGATTTTGCATGATACCATAAAGTACTAACCTAAAGAGGTGCTTCCATTCTGGATATCTCCTATATGTCAGCTCTTCCAAGAATACACCGCATACTGAAAGAAAGGAGCCATACACCACTGCAAGCAGGAGGAAAAGCAAGAAAAACTTGTAACTAATTAAGCCTAATACATAAGCTGATGGCACCATTATATACCCAATCAACTCTATTATTGGACCGAGCACTTCAAAAAGTAAGTAATAGGGGAGAGCAAACATACCTATTCTCCCATACCTGGGATTAAAAAGCATAAACTTATACTTATATAGAGTTTGAATAAGTCCAAGGTGCCATCTTCTTCTCTGCTTTGCAAGTGTCCTAGTATCTTCTGGAATTTCCGTCCAACATATTGGGTCTGTAATAAATCCTATATAGTACTTCTCTCCTCTTTCTCTAAAATGCTTATGTAATCTCACAACTATTTCCAAGTCCTCAGTAACAGTATCCTTAGAATATCCACCCACTTGAATAAGGGCTCCTTTGTTGAACAGCGAAAAGGCCCCTGATAATATCATCGTCTGATTAAGCACATTAAACCCCGAGCGTCCAAGAAGAAAAGCTGTCAAATATTCAACTATCTGAAGATTTGCGATGGGCTTATTGGAGAGGTCGATTTTTTCAACCTCACCGTCTTTAAGTTTTACACCGTTTAGAACTCTTACTACACCCCCCAAGCCTATCACGGGAACTTCAGACTCTATTACCCTTGACATTAATCTGATTAGAGAGTCTTTTTCTATTATTGAGTCTGCATCTATTGAGCAAATGTAAGGAGCTTTACTCACATTTATTCCGCAATTTAGAGCGTCTGACTTACCACCCCGCTCTTTATCAACTACTATAAGATTAGGAATTTCTGGGTTGTAGTAGAAGGCTTTAACTTTTTCTGTTTTTATCAGTTGTCTATAAACTAAATCAATTTTTCTAAGATTAAATGCGTTTATAAGATTTATAAGTGTTGCATCTCCTGAACCATCGTTTACTACAATTATTTCATAGTTGGAATAGCTAATATTTAATGCACTGTGAACCGTTCTAACTATTACATTTTCTTCATTATATGCAGGTATTATAAGAGATACAGGGGGCATGTCCGTTTTCTGTAATTCCTTAACAGGGAAAAGCCTTATAATTCTTATATAGTTTAATATAGACACGAAAGCTAAAATAAACAAAAATGTCAGAATAGCATTGTATATGCTATAATAAATACCAACAAAAATATTAAAAGCTATCACAAAAAGGGCTAAATAATACATAATTTCCTTACCTCCTCAATATCTTCCTGGCTTATGGTATTTGTAAAACCTAATTCATGGTATAGAATCTCCATTATTTTAATTGCATAAATTAAATCTTCTGTGTCACACGCTTTTAGGGCCTCCTTAAGCTTCACACCAGCGTTTGATTTTGATATCGCCTCAGCAATAGCTTGTTTTGCGTATTCATCCTTTGATTCCAATATGGAAAGTATTATATCAAAATTACCCTCCATGCACCTTACCAGCATACCTGCAGACGCACTTCTGACTTGCCAATTATCATCGTAAAGAAGCTCCGCAAGCTTCTTTATAACGTATCTATTGCATCTGAAAGATTCAAGAGCCTTAACTGCATTTAGCCTAACGTACCATACTGGATGGCTCAGAAAAACATGCACTAAAGTATCTCCCTTTTCTAAATTTCTACCTTTAAACATTGCTATAACCTTTAAAGCTCTTGAAAGTATTTCAGGATTGTACTTATTTAATAGGTTTAAAATTACATCTAAAGGTATATTATCCTTGTCTTCTGAAGAATATAGCGCATCAAGAAACGCCATAAGTGCCTGTTCTTCATCATTTAATAATTCAATCAATCTTCCAACTTCGTTCATACTGAGCTTATTAATCATATTGGAAAACAAAACAGACATCTCTTTGAAAGAAAGCTTACCCTTTTTGTATTTATCTAGTATGGTGTAAATGACCTCTTCAATCTGATGTATGTTTAAGGAACTTTTTGTTAAATAGAAAAGCATTCTGTATAGAAATTCCGAATTTTCCTCTTTTCTAATTGTGTCTATTATTTCCTTAAACTTATCTGTAAAACCAAGATTTGTAAGAATTTTAACAGCTTCAAGTCTGTTTCTACTGGAACCACTTTTTAACCTGTTTACGTAATACTTGTCTACTTCATACATTCTGGCAATTTTATTTATATATTCTGAATTCAAATCATACAATTCAATAAGAATATCTATAAAGGCTCTTCCTCTCAGAGAATTGAGTTTCAATGAGGTCCTATCCAAATCTTTTATATGCTCTATATTCCCCGTTTCTATCACGATGTTGTAAATCTTATTACGATAATAAGACTTCAATTGGTCTATTTTTCTGTAGACAATAGAATTTTTAACTCTTCGTATTATAGAAATAGTCAACAGAAGAGTAGAAACCAGAAGTATAGAGATTATGATTGAGACTATTATTAGAATAGTTAATCTACTCTCTAATAGCTCAATCATGATGGCTTTAATTTTAAATTCTTTGTTGTTCCTGTGCGTGAAGTATTTGTGAAAATATTATAATTAGCATTATGAACTTTTCCATTCTTGGCGGTGGCCGGTGGGGGGTTGCTCTTGCCATTCATCTCGGTAAACTGGGGCACAGCATCATGGTGTTTGACAGGAAAGAGGAAACGGTGAGAACTATTGAGGAAGGAAAGCATCCCTACATGGAGGGCGTCAGGCTCAGGAACGTGGGAGCCACTCAGGACCTTGAGGATGCACTTGCCTTTTCAGATTATGTAATAATAGCCCTTCCAGTCCAGGCCATAAGGGAGGTGTTAGCCCAAAAACCTCTGAGGGGTAAGAGGGTTGTCTCCGCTTCCAAGGGACTTGAGGTGGGCACTGAAAAGAGAGTTTCCGAGCTTCTTCTTGAGCTTGAACCCTCTCTGAAGGTCTTTTGTCTGTCTGGTCCATCCTTTGCCAGCGAGGTTTCAAAAGGGCTTCCCACAGCCCTTGTGCTCGCAGGTGAAGAACTTGAGGAAATGGAGAAGATAAGAAACTGGATAAGCTCTGAGAACTTCAGGGTTTATCTTTCCACAGACCTTGTGGGTGTTGAGCTTGGTGGTGCCCTGAAAAATGTTATCGCCATTGCCTGCGGTATATCTGATGGTCTTGGTCTGGGAGAGAATGCAAGGGCTTCCCTTATGACCAGAGGGCTTGCAGAGATGGTTAGGATTGGTGTTTCTCTTGGTGCAAGAAAGGATACCTTCTACGGACTCTCTGGCATGGGGGATTTATTTCTTACCGCCAGTTCTGCACAGTCAAGGAACAGAACCTTTGGCTATCTTCTAGGTCAGGGCCTTCCTCTGGAAGAAGCCCTCAAAAGGCTCAATCAAACAGTGGAAGGTATACATACCGTAAGAGCTGTTCAGAGGCTGGCAATGGATAGGAAAATACATACCCCTATAAACAATGCGGTTTACAGGGTTGTGGTTGAGGGTTATCCTCCAAAGGATGTGGCTCTTGAGCTTCTGAAAAGACCTCCTCAGAGCCCTTTTGAGATGATATGATTTCTCCGTAAAAGTAGTATTCCCCACAGCTTTCGCACCTGAAGATACCACCACCGCAGCATTCTATAACCTCAAGCAGAGCTCCACACTTGGGACATTTTTCCATGACTTATAATTTAGTCCTGTGAGAGAAAGAGTCTTTCTTTACTTTCTCCTTACTCTGACAGCCTTTTTTGTGGCACTTGCCTTTACAATGCTTCTGCCCTTTCTAAAGCCCATACTCTGGGCTGTCATATTTTCTCTGGTTCTGTATCCCATACACATTAAACTCTCAAGAAAAATAGGCAATACATCTTCTGCCCTCTTGCTTACATTGCTGGTGCTCGCCCTTGTGGTAATCCCCTTCAGCCTCGTGCTCACCATGGCCATAAGGCAGTCCATAGAGCTACTTCATCTTGCGGTCAGCCTCACCCAGAACAGCTCCTACATGGATTTAATAAAGGGCACGCTTGAAAACCCGCTACTCAAGAGGATATTTACCGAAGAGGAAATAAAGGGTTTTCTGGCATACCTTGAGTCTGAAGAATTCAGAAACATACTTATGAGCGGACTCAGGGACTTTCTTCAGAGGGGATTGAACCTTGCAGCTTCCATGCTTCCGGCAATTGGTGGTTTTATCTTCAAAACTTTCGTATTTCTACTCACGTTGTTTTTCATACTCAGGGACGGTCCAAAATTCGTAAGATTCGCTGAGCGTTTTCTTCCTATGCACAGGGAAGATATAGAGCAGGTCTCCATAACCATTTACAAGACAGTCCTTGCCACCGTCTACGGTTCCATAGGGGTTGGGATAGCCCAGAGCTCGGTGGGTTTTATTGGATACAAGCTGGCAGGCATGGACTACGCCATACTCCTCGCCATGGCAACCTTCATAAGCTCCTTTATACCGCCCTTTGGCGCAGGCTTTGTATGGTTTCCTGTAGCAGTCTATACCCTTGCAACAAAGGGAACATACCCTGGCGTTTTCATGTTCCTCTATGGCATGTTTATTATATCAACCATAGACAACTTTATAAGACCTCTTATCATGAAAATGGGTATAAGCGTGCCTTACATAGTGCTCTTTTTTTCCATAGTGGGTGGTCTTCTGACCTTTGGCTTTGTGGGTATATTCCTCGGACCTATTATATTCACAACCCTTTTCACCCTTGCCCTGATATATGAGAAGAGAGTGCTGGGCAAGGAAGAGCCTACTCAAGCCCGTGCATCTTGAGGTTTTCCCTTATCCTGTGAAGTAGCTCTGCCGGGTTCTTTATGGGATACTCCAGCTCCTGGAGCACTTCCCTTGCAGTTCTGCCCCTTATATAAACACCCTCAAGTCTGTTGGATATGCTGTCTGCGGACTGTATGGGGAAGTCTGTTCCCTTGAGCCTTTTTAGCACCATATAGGCCCAGGGAATGTCAAGGGCATAGGCAACCCTCTCACAGTATTGGAGAAAGACCTGTGGTTCTTCGTGTCCCTCCTTCACCAGCTTGTATGCAAGTTTTGCAATTCCGCCTGCGGTGTGGACCTTCAGCTCTTTCCTTTCCTCTTCAAGGAGTTCCTCTATCCTTCTGAGCTTTTCAAGTGCTGTGGATGGCTCCGCCCTGAGTATGTTTCTTACCGTCTGAACAGTGAGACCCACCTTCTCCGCTATTTCCCTGTCTGTTTTCAAGTATTCTTCCCTTAGCACCACGCAGTAAACTGCCCTGGCAAGAGATGGAAGCCATGTGAGGGTTTTGTATTCTGCCAGCCTGGAAAGTCCACCGAGCACATCAATGGATTTTAAAAAGACCCTCAAAACAAGTGATTCAAGGTCTCTCTCCACGGGTTCTACCAGCACCACCATATTTAGCCTCCTTTGTGTAATATCGGGGTGACGGGACTTGAACCCGTGACCTCTGGCCCCCCATGCCAGCGCGCTACCGCCTGCGCCACACCCCGTTATTCTTACATTTTAGACCTTTTTGCCTCTGTTTTCAACCTGTATAGAAGCTTTTTACTCGGTCTGAATATTACCCGTTTTCCCCTCTTTCTGAAACTGCCAAAGCCTGAGATTTTCAAACCATCTCCAGAAGCTATGCCCTCCCTCATCATATTTAGCAGAAAGTTCACCATTCTGTATACCTTTTTCTTTGAATAAAGAGAAGAGTGCTCCTCGTGCAGTTTCTGAACCAGTATTTTCTTTTTCATATCTTCATTTTTTTCTTGAGTATGTCGCCCAGTGTAAAGCCCTTGTCAGAAGTGGTTATTATTTCCTCCCTTTTCTCCTCCTCCTTCATGCTGAAGGTTATCTTATCCTGAGAGAGCTCTATTATTCTTGCTTCCACCTCCTGACCTTCCTGGAGTTTCAGACCTTTTGGCATTTCAGATATAGGCAAGAGTCCGTCCACACCCTCTGGAAACTGCAGGAAGGCACCAAAGGGATGCACGCTTTTGACCTTTAGCTTCACCCTCTTACCAATGCTGTAGCTTTTAAGCACGGCTTCCCAGGGATTTTCCATAAGCTGTTTGAGACCAAGCTTTACAAACTTTCCATCTAGCCCAAGCACCATAAACTCCAGGGACTGTCCCACATGGAGCACATCCTCAACTCTACCCGGCTTTATCCATGCCAGGTCGCTTCTGTGAACAACCCCCTGCACACCCTTTTCGAGCCTTACTATAGCTCTGGCTCCTTCTATCTTCTCTACGGTGCCGGTGACCTTACTTCCAACGGGATGTTCCTTTATGTATTCTTCCCATGGCTTTGGAAGGGTTCTCCTTATACTCAAAACCAGCTTGTGTCTTTTTGGGTCAAAATCAAGCACCTGAGCTGATACCCTGTCGCCCTTTTTGAAGGTGCTTCCGTCATAGGATATTTCCTCTTTTGGCACAAAGCCCTCAACACCCTCTATGACTTCAAGGAGCAGTCCGTTTTCCCTCACCTCCACAACCCTTCCGCTCACCACCTGGCCCTTCTGTATGCTCTGTTCTGCTTTCAGCCAGGGGTTTTCCTTTGTTTCCCTCAGGCTAACGAAGATAAACTGTCCGTCTTTGGGTATTCTCTTTACCTTTACCCTCAGCCTCTCGTCAATCTCCGCATAGTTGTAAGGATTCCTGTCCCTTCCCCAGCTCAGCTCTTCAAGGGGAAGAAAGGCTCTGAGGGCGTTGCCCACAAGCAGGGTTATTCCCTTATCTGGGTCTATCTTTATAACCCTGCCTTCCACCAAATCTCCCACCTTTATTTTGGAGAGAAGCCTTGATTTCTTTTTTTCTTCCTGAGCCTTTATGTAATCCCTCTGGGATAGCACAACCTTAAGACCGTCCTCCTCCCTTCTGAGTTCCGTTATCTTTGCCACTATCTTTTTGCCTTCCTTGAGGTTTCTCAGAGCTTCCTTTGCAGGAAGGGATGCCCTCAAACCACTAATATCAACCACATAACTATCATCCTTCCTTTCCAGCACCGTCCCTGTTATGAACTTGCCTTTCTCATAGCAGGATTTTAGAAAACCTGTAAGCTTTTCTTCAAGGTATCTCCTGTAGGACAGTATGGGAGAACCTCCTTTGCTGAACCTGAGGACCACTGCTTTTACCTCATCACCAACCCTGGCCTCTGGCAGTTCTTCTCTTGGGATTATAGCCTCCACCTTGTATCCTACATCCACGTATAGGTTCCTTTCATCAACCTTTACCACCTTACCCTTTATCACCTCCCCTCTCTTTATCTCTTTAAGTTCAAGACCCTCTTCAAAGAGCTTTTCAAACTCACCCATAAGTTCCTCCAGAATTTTCTATTATAACACTTAACCCTTTAAAGTGCCTAAAGGTTTGAATCTTGCCACAAGCCTGGCTATGCCAAGAGAGTGAACCACATAGGCAACCTCTGAGACATCCTTGTATGCCTGTGGAATCTCTTCTGCAACCGTTCCCTTACCCCTTGCAACCACCACGAGACCACCAAGAACCTTTTCAAGCCCCTCTTTTCTGACAAACTCCTTTGCCTTTGTCCTTGACATAAGTCTTCCAGCTCCATGGCAGGCACTTCCAAAGCTCATGTCCATGCTTTTTTCCTGACCAACGAGGAGAAAGGAATATCTTCCTACATCTCCCGGAAGGAGGACAGGCTGGCCTATTTCCCTGTAGGCGGGTGGAACATCAGGATTGTGTGGGGGGAATGCCCTCGTAGCACCTTTACGGTGAACAAGCAACTTCTTCCTTTTACCTTCAACACGGTGCTCCTCTACCTTTCCTATGTTGTGGGCAAGGTCGTATAGGAGCCTGTAACCAAACTCTTCCCAAGATAAGCCAAAAAATCTTCTGACCGTGTCTGCAGTCAGATAGCCAAGTATCTGTCTATTGGCAAAGGCATAGTTGGCTGCAGAGTTCATCGCCCTAAAATAGTCCTGACCCTCTGGAGATTTAAAGGGCATGCAGGCAAGCTGCATATCGGGTATATCTATGCCATATTTTTTTAGAGCATCCTTTGCGGTTTTAAGGTAGTCCACGCATACCTGATGACCGAAGCCCCTTGAGCCGGAATGAACCATTATGGTAACCTGGCCGAGATGAAGACCCAGTTTTTTTGCCACACCCTCTTCGTAAATCTCATCCACATACTGCACTTCCACAAAGTGGTTGCCAGAGCCCACTGTGCCCAGCTCATCAGAACCCCGCTGAAAGGCAAAATCTGAAACCTTTGAAGGGTCTGCACCCGGGAGGGCACCATTGCTCTCTATATGCTCGAGGTCTTCTTCAAAGCCATAACCCTTCTCTATAGCCCACCTTGCACCTTTTATCGCCACCTCAGCAAGCTCTGCCTTTGAAAGTTTCAGTTTTCCCGTGGAACCCACACCGGCAGGAACGTTTTTGAGTATTTCCTGCATGAGCTCTTTTCTAACAGGCTGGACCCTCTCTGCGGTCAGGTTTGTGGCTATAAGCCTTACACCGCAGTTTATGTCGTAGCCTATGGAGCCTGGGCTTATTATGCCCTCTTCTATGTCCGTTGCCATCACCCCACCCACAGGAAATCCGTAGCCCACATGCACATCTGGCATTACATAGATGGCTTTCTCTACGCCGGGGAGCGTCCCTGCGTTACCTGCCTGTCTTATGGCATCCTCTTCAAGGAGTTCATAGAGCCTCTCGCTCAGGTAGAAGTAGACTGGCACCTTCTGCCCCTGAAGGGTATTTTCTGGAAGTTTGTAGACAAAATCAGAAACCTTAAGAAGGCTCTCCTTGAGGCTCATAGTATTAATTTTATGCTTTCAAGTGCCCTGAGCTACAGCAATTTTACTGAAATAAGCTCCTCTTCCTCCCTATACAGATGCACCGCGCAGGCAAGGCAGGGGTCAAAGGAGTGTATGGTTCTCAAAATCTCAAGGGGCTCTCTGGGGTCTGCAAGGGTGTGACCTACGAGAGATGCTTCATAGGGTGAGGGCTGTCCCTTTGCATCCCTTGGAGAGCCGTTCCACGTGGTGGGCACCACAGCCTGATAGTTTTCTATTCTGCCCTCCTTTACATGAACCCAGTGGGAAAGAGAGCCCCGTGGTGCCTCCATAAGTCCAAGACCCTTTGCCTCTCGGGGCCATGTGGAGGGCTCCCATTTTTCTGCGTTGAAGGTTCTTGTGTCGCCAGACTTTATGTTCTCAATGAGCTGGGCATACCAGCCCTTCATGGCATGAGCATAAAGGTAGGTCTCAAGACCCCTTGAGAGGGTCCTGCCCATGGTGGAGTAAAGGGCTGAAATGGGAAGTCCAAGCCTTGATAGGTAGGAGTCAACCATCTCTCTCACACCCGGCAATCCCCTCGCGTAGAGGGCAAGGATTCTGGCAAGAGGTCCCACCTCAGCAGACAAGCCTCCGTATCTTGGAGCCTTCAGCCAGCTGTATTTGCCTTCCACGTTGAGATATTCGTAAGGTGGCTCTGGTCCCGTATAGTTTAAAACAGTCTCCCCCTCAAAGGGGTGAAGCCCTATCTGGTCGCCCTTAGAGTATTTATACCAGCTATGGGTCACATACTCCTCCACCTTTGAGTAGTCCACATCTTCATAAGCCTGCAGCTTTCTGTCCCTTATGAAGGTGGGGGGTATAAAGAACCTGCCATCTCTGTAGGAGTCCCCTTCTGGCTCACCGAGAACCAGAAAGTTCCCAACGCCTTCCCCCTTTTGGAACCAGTCCCCGTAAAAGCTGGCTATGGCAAGAAGGTCTGGAAGATAGACCTTTTCCACAAAGTCCGCCATCTGGTCTATGAGGGTTTTAACCCTGCTGAGCTTTTCCATGTTTATGGCTGTGTCGCTCTGAAGGTCTATGGGTGAGGGCATGCCACCAACGGCAAAGTTGGGGTGGGGGTTTTTGCCCCCAAAAATGGTGTGGAGCTGAACTATCTGTGTCTGCCAGTTGAGGGCATCGAGGTAGTGGGCAACAGCCATCAGATTTGCCTCTGGTGGAAGCCTGTAATCGGGGTGGTTCCAGTATCCCTTGCTGAAGATGCCCAGCTGACCCCTCTCCACCTGAGCCCTTATCTTTTCCTGAACTTCTTTAAAGTAAGAGGGTGTGGACTTCTCATAACTGGACAGGCTTCTGGCAAGTTCGGAGGTCTTTACGGGGTCCGCCTTCAGGGCATGAACGGGATTTATCCAGTCAAGGGCATGAAGGTGATAAAAGTGCACCACATGGTCGTGCACAAAGAGCGTCCCTATCATGAGCTTTCTTATGAGAGAGGCGTTCTTCGGCACCTTTATACTCAGAGCGTCTTCCACAGCCCTTATGGAGGCAAAGGCGTGCACCGTGGTGCATACGCCACATATCCTCTGGGCAAAAGCCCATGCCTCTCTGGGGTCTCTTCCTCTCAGAATTATCTCAATGCCCCTCACCATGGTGCCAGAGGAGTAGGCGGACTTTATGCTGTTCCCCTCCAGCTCAGCCTCAATCCTGAGGTGTCCTTCTATCCTTGTTATGGGGTCAATCACCAGCCTTTTCATGTCTCTTCCTCCAGAGCTTCTGCCACAAGCTCAACCATGCTGACAAACCTGTAATCTCTCTTAAGCTCCTGACTGCTCTTTGTAAGGGCGAGCATGCAATTGGCACAGTAGCAGACTACCGTCCTTGCCTTTGTCTTGTCAAAGAGGGTCATCTTGGATATAAAAGCCTTCTGTCTGTAGTAGTCCGCATCGCCTATCACAAGCACACCTCCACCCCCGCCGCAGCATATGTTGTGTTCTGGAATGAGCACTGAGTCTCTGAAGTCCTCCGCAAGCTCCTTGAGTATCCTTCTCGGCTCTCTGAGAACCCCTCCTCTCCTTCCAATCTGACAGGAATCGTGAAGTGTTGCAGTTTCTTTAAGCACCTTGCCCTTCAACCTGAGCCTGCCCTCCGTCAGCATCCTGTCTATGAGCTCCACGATGTTGAGCACTTCAAAGTCCCACTCTTCTGGAAACACGTTTGGTGCTATAAACCTCATGGACTGATAAGCGTGTCCGCATTCTGGGGCTATGATGTATTTGACGCCAAGGTCCTTTGCACCCTGAAGCACCCTTCTGAGCATCTCCCTCGTTACCTCCCTGCTCTGGGCAAAAAGTCCAAAGTTGGTGGCCTCGTGGGCTACTGTGGACATGCTCCAGCTGACTCCCGCCCTATTCAAAACCTTTGCCGCAGAGGCGACAGAGGATGGGAACTTCATAAGCTCTATGGAGGATGGAATGTAAAGATACTCGGAGGGCTTTCTGTCTATAGGAATGTTCACCTCATACTCATCGGAGATGAACTCAAGCCTCTGCAGGAAGGTCTGCGTGTCCACGCCCAGGGGACTGCCCTTTTCCACTGAAAGGTTGGTGGCATCCGCAAGGTCCTTTGGCGTCAGTCCTGCATGGGTGAGAGCACCCCTTACTATGCTCACAAGCCTTGGTGTGTCAATGCCCATGGGGCATGCCTTTGTGCACCTGTCGCAGTTGGTGCAGGTGTAAAAGGCAAGCCTTGCCTGCTCTTTCAGTTCCTCTGGTTTTATCTTGACCCCAAAGCCAAAGAGCTTTTTAAGCCTTCCCAAGAGTGTGTAGTTTTCCTTGTATATCTCCCTCAGGAGGTCTGCCTTGTAGGCAGGTGTGAGGGTTGGGTCTATCCTTCCAGAGACATTCTCCCCCATGTAAAAGAGGCATGCCTCCGCACATATGCCGCAACGTACACAGGCTTCAAGGTAAGAAGCCACCTCCATATCGATGCTCTTTTTACAGAACTGGTAGAACTTTTCAACCTCCTCCTGACCTATCTCTTCCTTTGAAAGCACTGCCATGGCTCACCTCCTCAAAAGGAAACGCCCCTCTTGCCTGCGTTCCATCCCATAAAGCCCACAGAGAGGAAATAGTAGACAAAGTGAGAAAGTCTGCTGAAGGGAATGTAGAGGATAAGAAGGTCTGCAAGAAACATATGAAGGGACAAAAGCCATATGTAGCTACCGCCCCCGGCCCAGCGTGTGGCAAGAAGGCCAGTGAAGAGTATCATGGCTATGAGGAAGTTGGCAAAGTATTCGTCCTTGCCTGTCAGGAGCTTCAGAACAGGGTTTAAAGCTCTGTGCATCGTGAGTGCTATGAGAGACCCAAGGGCTGCGTAGGCAAGTATGTCGGAGACTATGTTTGGCAGGACTGGAAAGGGTATGCCGGTAATCTCTTTCCACAAAAGAGCATGGGCTGGGACAAAGAAGGTAAGACCTATGAAGCCAAGATGAAAGAGAAAGCCACCTATGAAGTTGATGGCCCTCCTTGAAAATATCTCATTGAAAGTCCAGCCCATGGTAGGCTTTATGACTATTTTCTTTACAGCCATGAGGTAGGGGTTACCTTTGGGTTTGGCGTAGTCTGGAGGAAGTCCAAGGAAAAGCACCCTGAAGAACCTGTAGGCTATGCCAAGGAAGAAAACAAAAAGGGCAAACCTTAGAAGTGGACCTCTGACAAAGTCGTAGAAGGCAACATCGGTCATCTTACTTACCTCCCCTGAGCTTTTTGTTCATGTATGCCACACTCACACCCACCGCAGTCCCCACCGCAACGCCAGCCAGAGCTTCTTTAAGGCCAAAGCCTCCGCTTACCACGGACAAAGGGGTATATATCATCCCCCTGTCCCAGAAGTCTGGCTCTGAACAACCAAAGCATGGATGCCCGGATTGTATGGGAAAGCTTATTCCCCCATTCCACCTTATGGTGGCACAGGCGTTTCTGGTCACAGGACCCTTACAACCAAGCCTGTAGAGACAGTAGCCTTTTTTAGCACCTTCATCGTCAAAGGAGCTGGCAAACCTGCCAGCGTTGTAAAAGGGTCTTCTGTAGCATCTGTCGTGGACTGTCTGACCGTAAAAGGTTTTTGGTCTTCCCATGCTGTCAAGCTCTGGAGATTTCCCTGTGAGCACATAGCCCGCTATTACTGAGACCATCACATCCCCTATGGGGGGACAGCCCGGGATATTGACCACCTGCCTTCCTCTCAGGGCTTCACTGACGGGTATTGCACCTGTTGGGTTGGGATAGGCATGGGGTATGCCTCCCCAGCTGGCACAGCTACCCACTGCGATTATGAGACCAGCACCCTCTGCCGCCTCTTTCAGGAGCTCCAGATTAGACCTGCCCGCCACGGTGCAGTATGCACCTCCTCTGTCTGGAGATACAGAGCCCTCCACTATGAGCACATATTTGCCTCTGTGTTTTTCCATTGCCTCCCTCTTTGACTCCTCTGCATAAAAACCAGAAGGTGCCATCAAGATTTCATGGTATTCAAGGGATACATAGTCAAGCAGCACATCGGCAGGCAGAAGGCTCGTGCTTCTTATAAAAGATTCGGTACATCCTGCACAGTCCTGAAACTCAAGCCATATGACCACTGGCTTGGGCTTTGTTTCAAGAGCCCTTACTACGTCTGTAAGCATGGATGAGGACAACCCAAGGGCAGTGGAAAGCAACAGGGCGGACTTAAGAAAGTCCCTTCTTGAGTAGCCCCTCCTTCTGTAAATGTCATAGAGGGTTTCCATAATCGCCTCCAGTGAGGAGATTGTTGAGTATGAAAATATGAGTAGTATGATTTTTGTCAACTCAAATTTTGTAAATGGTGGGCGATGGAGGACTCGAACCTCCGACCTCCATCTTGTGAGGATGGCGCTCTACCTCTGAGCTAATCGCCCGGTGACTCTATTATTATTATACATCCTTTCTCTTTTCTGGCTAAAAACAGAAGTAAGTTGTCAGTTACATACAGAGGTTTATATTTAAAATTAGACATGAAAACATATGAAAGCCTGCTCAAAGAGGTTCAACAGGAAATACCAATCACTAACAGACCTTTCCTGCTTGTTGGAAATAAAATCGGTATGAAAGAGGAAGAAGTCATTGAGGTGCTTAACACTTTGAAGCGAGAGAAAGTTATCAGACAGATATCCCCCATATACGACACAAGAATGCTTGGATACGATTCTTCCCTTGTCGCCTTCAGAGTCCAAGCAGAGAAACTGGAGGACGTGGCAGCTCTCGTGAACTCCCATCCAGGTGTAAGCCATAACTACGAGAGGGAAGATGAATTCAACCTGTGGTTTACGCTGGCGGTCCCCCCAGATTCTCCTCTCGGACTTGAGGATACTGTAAAACTTATGGCGAAGATGGGTGGTGTGAAAGACTTTGTGATACTTAGGACCATCAGGATGTTTAAGATTGGAGTCAGGCTAACTTACGAAAATCTTGAAGAAAGAGAAGAGGTAGAAGAAAAGGAGTTCATTTACAAACCACTTGGAGATAGGGAGATTAGGTTAGTAAGAGTCACTCAGGAGGATATGCCACTTGTAAAAAGACCCTTTCTTGAATGGGCAGATAAACTTGATATGGAAGAAGAAGAGCTTATTGAACTTATGAGCTCCCTTAAAGAAAGAGGTATTCTCAGAAGGATAGGTGCCATACTTTTCCACAGAAAGGCTGGCTTTACCGCCAACGGAATGGCCGTGTGGAATGTGGAAAAAGAAAGGGTTGAGGAGGTGGGAAGGTTTATAGCAGGCTTCAGAGGTGTATCACACTGCTATGAACGCACTACCAACAGTGTCTGGAAGTATAATCTCTTTTCTATGGTGCACGGAAGGGACAGAGAAGAGGTAAAGGCTCTCATAAGGAAAATAGCATATGAAGCTTCCCTAAAAGATTACAGGGTTCTTTTCTCCACAAGAGAATTCAAGAAGAAAAGGGTAATATACTTTACCGAAGATTTTTACGCCTGGTACAGAGACTTTACAGGGGCAGTCTCTTCTTCTTGACCCAGTATAAGAGGGTGAGGGTAACAAGAAAAAGTGTGAGGGCAACGGAAAAAGGGTAGGCGAGTGGTCTGTTTACCCTCAGCATGGTATCAAGAAAAAAGAGAAAGAGAAGGTAAAAGCCATAAGCAACCAGTATAAAGGAAAAAGCTTGAAAGAGGTAGTTTTTTACCTTCTTAAGCATTCACGCCTCCAGCATCTTCTGCAGGGTAAGGCTCACGCACTCAGAAAGGGCCTTCAGGTTGTAGCCCCCCTCAAGGGCAAAGAGCACAGGCACAGAAAGCCTTTTCGCGTTATCAATAAGATGCTCTATAACCCTCCCAAAGCCTTCTGTGGAAAGATTCAGATAGGTGAGTGGGTCCTCCCTGTGGGCATCGTAACCTGCGGAAACAAGAAGGAACTGAGGTGAATACTCATAGAAGAGCTTTGGAAAGACTTCTCCGTATATTTTCTCAAACTCTGCATCTCCGGCACCTGCAGGAAGGGGTTCATTGTGGGTAAAGCCGTAGCCTTTACCAGCACCTTTTTCTTCCGAAGAGCCGGTGCCGGGGTAAAAGGGGTATTCGTGTGAAGAAAAGTAGAAGACCCTGTCATCCTCGTAGAAGCTTCTCTGAGTGCCGTTGCCATGATGGGCGTCAAAGTCCACTATGAAGATTCTCTGATAGCCCTTCTGGAGAAGGTAGTGGGCACCAACCGCTATGTTGTTGAAGAGACAGAAGCCCATAGCCTTTGCATGCTCTGCATGATGCCCTGGAGGCCTTACCGCACAGAAGACAGCCTCCACTTCATTCCTTATGAGCCTATCAATACCTTCAAGAACACCCCCAACCGCAAACAGGGCAACCTCGTAGGAGGCAGGCACTGCGTAAGTATCTGGGTCAAGATAACCCCCACCCGCAGAACAAAAGTCTGCCACCTCCTGCACATAGGCAGGGTCATGGTTGAGAGCTACTTCCTGGGCTGACGCTCTCCTCGGGTTTATATGAACCATCTCCTTTAAAACGCCTTTCCTTTCAAGCTCCTGGACAATGGCTATGAGCCTGTCCTTGCTTTCAGGGTGTCCTTTCCAATGATGCTCAAGGTAGACGCTGTCATAAACCAGCCCAGTTTTCATAGGGAAAATTATACTTCAGAAGTGCTATAATCCTTTTTCTATGGAAGGGTCAAGGCTTGAAAAGCTGAGCAGGCTGAGAGAAAAAAAACAGGCATATCCTTACAGGTTTGAGGTGAGCGCACAGATAGGTGATATAAGGAAAAGGTATGAGAAACACCCTGAGGGGAAAGAAATCACACTGAAGGGCGTGGTAAAAAGGTCCTCAAAGCTTGAAGAAGGTAATCTCATAAGGCTATCCAGCCTCTCAGGCGTTGAAATGCTTGCCATAACTCAGGAAGATTTGAAGGTTGGGCAGGAATACACGCTGAGAGGAAGGCTCGGCAGGTATGAGGGCAAACTTTGTCTTTATGATTCGTCTCCTTACGATGGTGATGCTCTGGAAATAGAATCCGTAAAAGCTGAATACGACCTTGACCCTGGCTTTGAAGAGGTGGCCATTGCCGGAAGGCTGATGACTCTCAGAAGCATGGGAAAGGCCATATTTGGTCACCTTCAAGATGCCACTGGAAGGATTCAGATATACCTGAAAAAGGATGTGGTGGGAGAAGAAGCCTTCAGAGACTTTGAAGAGCTTGTGGACACGGGGGACATACTTGGGGTGAGGGGAAAGCTCTTCAGGACAAACACGGGCGAGCTTACCGTTGAGGTGGAAACTTTCCAGATACTCTCAAAAAGCCTGCACCCCATGCCAGAAAAGTGGCACGGTATAAAGGATGTGGAGGTCCGATACAGGCAGAGATATCTTGACCTTCTGGCAAACGAAGATGCAAGAAACATATTCCTAATTAGAAGCAGGGTTGTTCAGGAGCTGAGAAACTTTTTAAACTCAGAAGGCTTTCTTGAAGTGGAAACCCCCGTGCTTCAGCATGTGGCCTCCGGTGCCAACGCAAAGCCCTTTATCACATACCACAACTACCTTGAACAGAACCTCTATCTCAGGATAGCCCCTGAGCTCTATCTTAAAAGGCTTGTGGTGGGAGGCTTCAACAGGGTCTACGAGCTTGGGAAAAACTTTCGCAACGAAGGCGTGGATACCACCCACAACCCAGAATTTACCATGCTGGAGTTCTACACAGCCTACTGGGACTACAGGGACCTCATGGACTTTACGGAAAAGCTTCTTTCCCATGTGCTTCTCTCCACCCTGGGCAACCTGAAAGTGCTTTACAGAGGCAGGGAGCTTGACTTTACACCACCTTACAGGAGGTATAGCTACTTTGAGCTTCTGAAGGAAAAAACAGGAAAGGACAAGGATTTCTTTCTGAGAGATATAGAAGGGCTGAGAAAACTGGCGAAGGAGATAGGAGTGCCGAAGGCAGAAAGCCTTACTCATGCAAAGCTCATTGACAAGGTCTTTGACCTGCTGGTGGAGGATGAGCTGTGGGGACCCTGCTTTGTGCTTGACTTTCCCAAAATACTTTCACCCCTTGCCAAAACACACAGAGAAGACCCTGACCTTGTGGAAAGGTTTGAGCTCTTCGTGGCAGGAAAGGAACTTGCCAACGCCTACACGGAGCTCAATGACCCCTTTGAGCAGAGGGAGAGATTTCTGGAGCAACTGAGAGAGAAGGAGATGGGGGACGAAGAAGCCATGCAGATGGATGAGGACTTTATAACCGCCCTTGAATATGGAATGCCGCCCACCGCAGGTGAAGGAATAGGCATAGACAGGCTTGTAATGATACTGACGGATGTGGACTCTATAAGGGAAGTAATTCTGTTTCCTGCACTCAGGAGGACCTGATGGATCTTGAGAAAAAGCCCATAAAAGAATTCAACGCAGAAGTGATAAGGGTAATCCAGGAAACACCCACCACAAAGACTCTGGTTTTTGACACAGGGCATGTGGACTTTGACTTTTACCCCGGTCAGTATGTGATGCTGAACGTGCCCTTTGAGGGGCAGCTTCTCAAAAGAGCCTACTCCATAGCAAGCCCTCCAACGCAGAAGGAAACACTTGAGCTTACCATAAAAAGGGTGCCCGATGGAAGAGCTTCCGCTTATCTGACGGAGAGCGTGAGGGAGGGAGATAAGTTTCTTATAAAGGGACCCTACGGAAAGTTTATCTGGGTTCCACAGATGGGGACAAGTGTAGTTCTCATAGGTGCGGGGAGCGGTATTGTTCCGCTCATGTGCATTCTCAGATACATAGTCTCAGCCGGACTTGAGCATGTGAAGGCAACGCTTCTGTATTCCAACACCCACTACGAGGAAATAATATACAGGGAAGAACTGGAGAGAATGGACAGGCGTTCCAACATTAAGGTGGTGCACACGCTCACAAGGTCACATCCACCGGACTGGAAGGGATACACAGGAAGGATAAACCCGGATATGCTATTGAAAGAAGTGGAAGACATACCCACTAACCTCTACTATCTTTGTGGACCTCCCAACTTTGTGGAAGACATAGCCAGCATGCTCCTCGAGCTGAGGGTGGACAGAGAAAAGATAAAGAAGGAAAAATACGACTAAGAAAGGCTCTCAAGAAGTTTTAGGTTTCTGTAAGCCCTTTCCACGCTTTTTGTGTCATAACTTCCCCTCAGGAAGTCCTCCAGCATGAGCCTGAGCTTGTCCCTCTTTTCCTCCGTCAGGAGCTCACCCCTCTGGTAGACTTTTTCCTCACCAAAATCAAGAATCAGCTCATCATCTATGTTCCATATCCTTCTTGGCTCTGGATGTTCCCACGCCACGCTGAGACTGAAAGGGACTCCCTCCAAATAGCCACTAAGCGTCCAGACACCTTCTTTTACATGGAGCCCTTCCAGATTTATATCTTCAGAAACCCTCTGAAGGAGGTAAAGGTCATGCCAGGCAAGGTCCCAGAGGGGTGAGATATACCCTCTTCCCCTTCCAAACCTTTCTATTCTGAGAAACCTCCTGGGCTTTCTCAAAAAGCTGACACATACGGAATAATTCTCCACCTCTGATATGTAAAGACAGGGATAATCTCCTATTTTTGTAAACTCCTCAGAGCTCAGGGCTGGAGGTTTTTCAAGGAGAACGGGTATACCCCTTTTCAAGAAGCTCTCCGCTATTTTTGCGTGTTCTTCGGGACTGACCGCCACTATTACCGACTTGAGCTCTTCCTGAACATCACCAAAATGACAATAGAAGGGGTAGGGCTTTTTCTCCTTTGTGGGGTCTATATCACACAGCACAAGCTTTTCACCAAGCTGTTCCAGCTTCCAGAAATACTTGTTTCCCATGTTTCCAAGACCCACAAGCAGAACATGCATGGTATAGAATTTTAAAGGAATAGCCATAAGCTTATAAGGTTGAAATCCCATGAGTCCTTACTAAAATTATGCTTAAACTCAGGAGGTGGAGCTATGAGAAATATAGCCCTTATGGTAACATTGCTTGCAGGAATCTCCTTTTCCCAGCAGATAACCATGAAAAGACCTCCAAAGTCTCTGGACAGATACTATCCTCCCCAGTCTCAAAAAATGGAGTATCTTTCCAACATGCACACCATGAGCACAGCCTTTCATGGAATCACTCTCAACATCAACGAAGGCAAATGGGAAAGGGCTCTTGAATGGGCAAACCAGCTAAAAAGAACTTACGAAGAATCTGCAAGAATGGTACCTGAATGGAAAGACTACTTCAAGCCAGCACTGGCGGATAGCCTCATAAGGGCTGTTCAGTCAAAGAATGTGGATGCGGTAATAAGAGCATCAAGGGAGCTGGGACAGACCTGTAACAAGTGTCATCAGGAAAATCAGGCAGTTGTAAAGCTCTACTACCATTTTCCGAGGTATGATAACATAACCCTCGAAGACCCTGTGGAGCTTCAGAATTTAAAGACCAGAGATTACATGAAGAAGCTCTCAGATTCCATGAAGTCTCTCAGAATCTTTCTGGTTCAGGGTGAAGTTGCAAAAGCAAGAGAGCATGGAGATAACTTTGTTGAAAGGGCAAAGCAGCTAAACACCATGTGCACCAAGTGCCACACATCAAAGGCTTCCGTGGAATCCCTTGCAGGAAGGGAATATCTTGCCGCCCTTGACAACCTTCAAAAGGCACTGAACGCACCCCAGGTAAACAGAGATGTGGTCTTCAGACATCTTTCAGAAGTAGGTCAGTATTGCTACAGGTGCCACAATGTGCACCTTATACCTGTTCTGGTGCAGGATGCTCTAAAGTGAAGTGTCAAGAAAGAGCATGAGCAGAAGGCCCAGAAGGAAAGCGAGGGTTACCTGCGTGTGTTTGCCCTCTGCATAAGCTTCTGGAAAAACCTCCTTTGCGGTTATGTATACCATGGCACCGCCACCAAAGCCAAGGCCCATTGCCAGAAAACCTTTAAAAACCTCAAAGAAGGCATACCCTGCGAGGGCAAAGAGGGCTTCAAGAAGACCGCTGAGAAAGCCAGCCCACAGAGGCATGAGCATTTTACCAGTGATTACCATGAGAGGAAGACTGACTACGAAGCCCTCAGGCACATCTTGAAGGGCTATGGCTATAGCAGTTTCAATGCCTTTCTCTGGAGAGTAAGCAGAGGCTATGCCCACGCTCAGACCCTCCGGTATGTTGTGAATTATTACTGCAAGCACTATGAGGTAGAGCCTGCCCACTCTCTGAGGTGAAAAACCCTCCACACCCTTGAGAGTATGCTCGTGGGGAACAAGGTTTTCTAAAAGAGCCATAACAGCAAAGCCCATAACAATACCAAGGGCTACATCAAAAAAGCTACCCACCTCAAGCCCGGGCAGTATGAGGCTCGTAAAGCTAGCAACCAGCATGACCCCACCTGTAAAGGATAGGCTCACGCCAACGCTCAGAAAAGGCTTTCTGAAAACCACAGCGAGCAGACTTCCCAGAAAGGTGCCGGCAAGAAGAAGAGAAGATACAAAAAGTATGCTCATGCCTCGTCTTCTTCTGTGCTTTCGGTAAGTGCTTGGGTAAGGCTGTATGGGCAGGCTACAAAGGTATAGAAGAAAAAGCTTATAGCTTCAGAGGACTTCTCCATATCTCCAAGCCAGAGCTTTATCCTCACCCTTGCGTAATCCCACGCCCTGTCAAGCTCCTTCTCAAGCCTCTGCCTCATGCTGGGTACAAGCTAAAGCTCCTCTTTCATAAAGTCTTATTTTACAGGAGCTCAGAAAGTTTAAAAAGGGAGTAAACCTCAAGACCTTCCCTCTGCAGGTTTTCTCTGCCCCCTTCTTCTCTGTCCACCACCGCATACACGCAGAGCACCTCATAACCCTCCCTTCTGCACGCCTGAACTGCTTTGAGGGCAGAACCTCCGGTGGTTATCACATCCTCCAGCACCACTACCCTGTCTCCAGACTTTAAGAGCCCCTCCACTTGCCTGCCAGTGCCATGAGCTTTTGGTTCTTTTCGGACCACAAAGGGCTTTATGGGGTCTCCCTCAAGGTATGAAACCATGCTTACTGCATAGGCTATGGGGTCTGCACCGAGGGTAAGTCCGCCCACGCCATCGGGTTTTAATTCTCTCAAGCTCTCATAAAGCACCCTGCCCAGAAGATACACACCCTCCGGGTCAAAGGTAACCTGCTTGAGGTCTATGTAATATCTGCTGAGCCTTCCAGAGGATAGTTTAAAGACCGGCTGGTCTGAGACTCTCAAAGACCTTTCCCTTATGAGAGCCTTGAGCCTTTGTCTATCCATTGGCTTTTAGCTTTTCCTTGGCATACTCCATAAGACCACCGGCTTTGAGTATTGCCATCAGCGTCTCTGGAAACCTCGTAGCCTGATACTCCTTGCCAGTGGTGAGGTTTCTGACTATGCCCTTTTCCAGGTCCACTTCCACCTCATCACCCTCTCTTATCTCATCCACAGCATCAGGCGCCTCCACTATTGGCAGGCCTATGTTTATGGAATTGCGGAAGAATATCCTTGCAAAGGACTTGGCAATTACTACGGGAACACCTGCATACTTTATGGCTATGGGTGCATGCTCACGAGAGGAACCCGCACCGAAGTTCCTGCCCGCCACTATGATGTCACCCTCTGTGTGCTCCTTTGCAAACTCGGGATGCTCTGAGTCTTCCATCACATGCTGGGCAAGCTCGTAGGGGTCGGAGGTGTTGAGGTATCTGGCTGGTATTATCTGGTCTGTATCCACGTTGTCTCCAAACTTCCAGACCTTTCCTCTTATAAGCATGATGTTTATTATAACCTACCGGAAAGCTCTCTCATCTTCTGATTTAGTTTTTCATCAAAGGATAAAACCTCTATCCCATTATCAAGAGCATACAGAATAATTAGCCAGTCGTTGTAGTTGAGATCTGGGAAATCCAGAATGCTATCCACTACCCTCGGGTGATAGTTCTGTGACGGATTCTCTTTTATAAGCAGGGCATCCATATATTTCATAGCTTGGAGGGCTTTTTTGCAGTCATAACCTCTTTCTCTACATCTTCTCGCAATAACAGAATAAGCCTCTCCAAGCACCGGTATAAGAATTGAAAGTTCCTTATTTTCAGAAAGGGAAAGGAGGGCATCTTTTGCCCTCCCATGATGGGCATCTCTCTGGTCTATGAAAGCAACCAGCACATTTGCGTCAAGAAGAATAGAGTTTCTTCTCCTCCTCAACCGCATCGCCTCCAATGCTTAAACTTCCCGCCAGCATCCTCAGAACGTCTGATTTTCTCATAACAGGTATATCAAACTTTCTCAGTATGTCCACCGCATACTTGGTGGTAATGTCCTGCAGAGTGAGCCCTGTACCCTTTGAAGTGAGCACGTCCTCCACAAGTCTCTTGGCTGGAACCAGCCTACCTTCTACCAGGGCAAAATAATCTGTTCCCTTATAGATTTCATATTCCTTCTGAGCAGACCTTATTATGTCTTCGTAGCTTATTTCAACTGTCTTACCTCTTATTCTAAAAATTTCACTGACTTTCATATTATACCTTTTTCACCCTTATCCCAAGCTGTGCAGCAACCATACACGCATCTTGCGTAGTAAAACTGCTAACTTTATTCCCACTCCGTTTAAGAAGTTCAATAACGAACTTCCTAAGCGGTACACAACGATTTAAGTTTCCCAAATTAATCTCTGCAAAGTATTTCAATTTGCTGTGGCCTAGACTAGAATATGCACAAAGTGCAGCTATGGGTATTTTCTGCAAATCTACATATGCTGAATTGTTTCTAAAAGTGACTTTTTCCATTTTCACACCTCCTTAGTTTTTACTACTCTATAATGTAATAACTTCGGTTTACTTTGTCAAGACCTTTCACATATACGGGAGTTTGCCCTATCCTTTTACCACCACCCTTATGAGCCTGTCCCCCTCCAGATCCCACCTTCTCTTTGCCCTCTGGTCAAGCCTGCTCAGAGGCAGGTCTTTCTCTTCAATCCTGTCGTAAAAGACCTTGCCTTCCCCGCTCACAAGCATAAGCTCAACGGAGCCTATCAGCGGCACCACATCTGAAAGCCTTTCCCTTGAGGAGCCAAGGATTTCCACACCCTTGGTGTATCTGCCCCTTTGTGGGATTTCCTGCAGAGATACCTTCTTGATACTTCCATCCTCCGTTATTACCAGCAGGTTTTCTGCTTCTCGCAGAGCCCTTATGCCCACCACCCTGTCTCCCTCCTCAAGCCTTATTCCCTGAACTCCCTTTGAACCAGTGGTTGCAGGCGGAACTTCGCCCACAGGAAATCTCAGAAGCCTTCCCCTGTATGTGAACAGCAAAAGGTCCCCCTCTTCAGGAGCCTGAACCACCTTCACAACCCTATCTTCTTCAGAGAACTTTATTATCTGCATTCCCTGAGACTTGTATTCAAAGTCAACAAGAGGTATCTTTTTCACATAGCCCTTTTCTGTAGCAAGAAGTATTCTTCCCTCCATACCAGAACGCACAAAGGCGCCCACTATCTTCTCTTCCGCTTCTTTCAGAGACAGGATACTTCCTCTGAGAGCCTGAGAGCCTGCTATCCAGTAAACTCTCCCCCTGTCGGAGACCATAAAGAGCCCGTCGGTGAAAGGCACATCCAGAATGTTTACCACCTCTTCGCCTTCTTCCATCTCTTCAAGAGGCACGACTCTTCCTCTGGCATATACCACCACTGTGAGACTGCCCTCTTCTGGAGTCTGAAGTCCCTCAACCAGAGTTCTTCTTGGAGTGCTGTAAGATTTTGAAATTTCCTGCATCTCTTCTATAAAGACCCTTATCCTTTCTTCTTCCTTCTCCACCAGCCTTGTGTAATACTCTATTTTCTGTCTGAGTTCCTTCTCCTCCTCTTCCAGCCTGCTTCTTTCAAGGGATGTGAGCCTCTGAAGCCTCATGTCAAGGACTGCGTTTGCCTGAGCCTGAGATAGTCCGTAATTTTTCATGAGCCTTTCTCTTGCTTCCTGAGTATCTGTGGAGCTCCTTATGTCCTGTATAACATTGTCAAGGTTTTTGAGGGCTATGAGGAGACCTTCCACTATGTGGAGTCTTTCCTTTGCCTTCTGAAGGTAAAAATTGGACCTTCTTAATATAACTTCCAGTCTGTGCCCTATAAACTCCTGAAGGAGAGCCTTTATACCAAGGAGCTTTGGCTCCCCCCTCACCAGCACCACAAAGTTCAGAGGGAAGTTTTTTCTGAGGGCTGTATGCCTGTATAGCTTTTCAAGAACCTTCTCACCCTTTGCCTCACGCTTGAGTTCCACCACTATTCTTATGCCCTCTTTGTCAGACTCATCCCTTATATCGGATATTTCCTTTAACCTTCCCTCTCTTGCAAGGTCCGCCATGCGTTTTATGAGCTCTGCCTTGTTTACCTGATAGGGTAGCTCACTTATTACAATTTGCTCCTTTCCCCCCTGAAGCCTTTCCACATGAGCTTTTGCCCTTATACGCACCTGTCCCCTGCCCTTTTCGTAAAAATCCACCAGCTCTGAGTAGTTTTCCACTATTCCGCCAGTGGGAAAGTCAGGACCCTTTATGTATTTCATGATTTCCTGGGTGGTTAGCTCAGGGTTCTTTGCAAGCTCTATAAGAGCCTGACATACTTCTCTGAGGTTGTGAGAGGGTATGGAAGTGGCAAGACCAACCGCAATTCCGCTTGTGCCGTTGCACAGAAGGTTTGGAAATTTTGAGGGCAGCACCGAGGGCTCAAAGGTTGAGCCGTCAAAGTTGGGGACAAAATCCACCGTGTTTTTGTCTATGTCTTCGAGGAGCTTTACCGCATAACGGGAAAGCTTTGCCTCCGTGTATCTCATGGCTGCAGGCGGGTCCCCGTCCACAGAGCCAAAGTTTCCCTGTCCAGTTATGAGGGGATAGTTCATGTTGAAGTCCTGAGCCATACGCACAAGGGCTTCATAGACTGCCTGGTCTCCATGCGGATGGTAGTATCCAAGCACCGCACCCACAATTCTGGCACTCTTGACAAAGGGCTTTTCAGGATAAAGCCCCATGTCGTGCATGGCGTAGAGTATCCTTCTCTGGACGGGCTTGAGACCGTCCCTCACATCCGGGATAGCCCTGCCCACAATAACGGACATGGCATAGTCTATGTAGGATTGCTTGACCTCTTCCTCTATGGGGACAGTTATGACTTCCATGAAGTTGAAAATATTATACCACCTTGACCTTCTTTTTCTCAAGACCCATAATAAAAGCATGCTGGAGGAATGGAGAAGAAAACTGCGTGAAGCTTCTCAGGGCAGAGCTGTCCTCGTGGAGGGCAAAAGGGACAGATGGGCTCTTCAGAGGTTTGGAATTAAAAATGTATTCACCCTTGAGGGCAAAAGACTGTCAGACCTTCCAGACCTTCTAGAAGACTTTAGAGAAGTTGTGCTCCTCTTTGACCTTGACAAACATGGAGAGAGGATAAACACAAAGGTTAAGGAAATTCTGGAAAAACAGGGCTATATTTTAATAGAGGATTTCCGTGAGGAACTTAGGAACAAGGGAATAATTTACGTGGAGGACTTACATGGAGAAGTCGGCGGTCCTGACTGCTCTACTGGTGCAGGACAGGCTTATAAGGCTTAACATGCAGATGCTGGAAGGGGTTCTTAGAGAAATAAGGGCAGATGTGGAAGAATTGAATCTACTTGCCGAAGCCTGCCTTTCTGAAGATGAATACAGAAGATACAGGGATATAGTTCTCAAGGTGGAAGCAGACCTGTTGACCAAGACTTCTGAGATCGTGGACCACATATACGACATATACGAGGTTTTTAACTTTGACATAACCTTCTTATCCACGCTGCCGGAAGAGCTGGGAAGAGAGATAGAAAGGCTGGATGCGGTGAACTCAATAAATTCAAAGCTTGAGCTTATAATCACCATAATGGATGAAATACTCCTTGTTGCAGAGGAAAGCCCGAAGATGTTTGCCATACTGACTCCCTTCAGGGTTTACAGGGAGGTAATAAAGCAGGGCATTGAGTTTAACAGAAGGCTAAACGAGCTCAGCCTTCAGAAGACAGGATAAGCTCAAGAACCTTTTTTGCCGCGAGCTGTTGCGCGGACTTCTTGCTCTTCCCCTTTGCCGTCGCTCTGAATTCCCTTATGCTGCACTCCACCTCAAAGACTCTGCTGTGATGGGGACCCTCCGTGCTTACAACACGGTATACAGGTCTCTCTTTCCAGCGTCTCTGGGTCTCTTCCTGAAGGAGTGTTTTATAATCCCTCTTGTAGTCTCTGCTTCTGACAGCAGATACTATCTTTTCCCTGTAGAGGTTGTTAAAGAGAGATTTAACGAAATCTGCAGACCTGCCACAGTCAAGATATACCGCAGCCCAGAGGGCCTCAAAGGTGTCTGCCATCAGCGACGAACTCAGATGGTTGTTCCTCCTCCTGCCTCCGTAGAGTATGTGCATGTCAAGGGAAAGCTCCTCCGCAAGCTCGTGCAGATAGTCTTCACTGACAAAGTAGGACTTCATCATGGCAAGTTCACCCTCAGAAGCCCCAGGAAATTCAGAAAGAAGAAGGTCAACAACGAAGAAGTTTATAAGAGAGTCTCCTAGAAATTCAAGGGTCTCATAGCTTTTGAGCCCATGCTCCCCGGCGTATGACTTGTGGGTGAGGGACTGAATTAGAAGCTCGGAGTTGTTAAAGGTATAGCCCAGCCTTTTCTGAAGGTCTTCAAGGTCTTTTAAAGAGGAGACAGGCATTGGTTCCACCAAAACCGAAGGAATTTGAAAGGGCATAATTTACCGAATAGCTTATTGACCTGTTGGGCACATAGTCAAGGTCGCATTCAGGGTCCGGGTTTTCAAGGTTTATGGTGGGCGGTATAATGCCGGTTTCTATGGTCTTTACTGTTGCTACCGCCTCCACAGCCCCTGCAGCACCAAGGAGATGACCTATCATGGATTTGTTGGAGCTTATCTTGAGCCTGTAGGCATGTTCTCCAAAGAGTCTCTTTATGGCAAGGGTTTCAGATTTGTCGTTAAGTGGTGTGGATGTGCCGTGGGCGTTTATGTAGTCTATCTCCTCAGGTCTTACTCCTGCATCCTCAAGGGCAAGCTTCATACACATGTAGGCACCCTCACCGTCCGCACAGGGCGCTGTTATGTGATAGGCATCGTCGGTGGCACCATAGCCCACAAGCTCTGCGTATATCCTTGCACCTCGTGCCTTTGCATGCTCGTATTCTTCCAGCACAAGAATTCCCGCACCCTCACCCATCACAAAGCCATCCCTGTCCCTGTCAAAGGGTCTTGAAGCTTTCTGGGGCTCATCGTTCCTCGTAGAAAGCGCCCTCATGGAAGCAAAACCAGCCACACCCAGAGGAGTTATGGCGCTTTCGCATCCACCGGCTATTGCCACATCAATGTCCCCCTTCTGTATGAGTCTCATGGCATCACCTATGGCATGGTTTCCCGTGGCACACGCGGATACCACGCAGTAGTTTGGTCCCTTAAAGCCAGACCTTATGGCCACAAGGCCGCTTGCCATGTTGGAGATGCCGTAGGGTATGAAGAAGGGAGAAACCCTCCTGGGACCCTTTTCCATAAGCACCTTTTGCTGTTCCTCTATGTCCCTGAGCCCACCTATGCCAGTGCCTATTATCACGCCCACTCTGTATGGGTCAACCTTGCTCTCTAAGATTCCGCTATCCTTTATGGCTTCTTCTGAAGCAGCAACTGCAAACTTTATAAAATCTGAGACCTTCTGAACATCCTTTCTGTCAAAGTATTTCTCAGGGTCAAAATCCTTAACCTCACCTGCTATATGAACGGAAAGCCCTATCTCAACAGGGTCAAACCTCTTTATTGTATCTATACCGCTTACGCCAGCCACAAGATTTTCCCAGAACTTCTCCACACCGGTCCCTATGGGGGTTACAGCCCCGAGACCTGTTATCACAACGCGGCGCATCAGCCCTTTACTCTCTCCTTGAGGTAGTCCATGACATCCCCTACAGTTCTTATCTTCTCTGCATCTTCATCAGGTATTTCAATGCCAAATTCTTCTTCAAAAGCCATCACAAGCTCCACCACATCCAGAGAATCTGCACCAAGGTCTTCCACAAACTTAGCTCCAGGATTTAGCTTGCTCACTTCAACACCAAGCTGGTCTGCTATTATTTCTTTTATCCTCTGCTCCAGGTCCATTTTTTACCTCCTGTATATTGTGTGTATGGATATTATACCACAAACCGGGCTATAATATTTAACATGGCAGGACACAGTCACTGGGCGCAGATTAAGCACAAGAAGGCAAAGATAGATGCACAGAGGGGCAAGATATTCACAAAAATAATCCGTGAGATAACCGTTGCAGTTAGAGAAGGAGGACCAAATCCTGAAACGAACCCCAGGCTAAGAACCGCCATAGAAAATGCCAGAAGGGTCAACATGCCCACAGATACTATAGAAAGGGCAATAAAGAAGGGAACTGGTGAACTTGGTGGTGAAAACTATGAAGAAGTGCTGTATGAGGGCTATGCCCCAGGCGGTGTGGCTCTTATGATACTCACCTTCACAGACAACAGGAACAGAACAACCTCCGAGGTAAGGCACGTGCTTTCAAAGCACGGGGGAAACCTTGGCTCTTCTGGATGTGTTTCTTTTCTTTTTGACAGGGTAGGAATCATTGAAGTGCCAAGGGAGGGCATGAGCGAGGAGGAGATTTATGAAAAGGCTATAGAGGCTGGTGCTGAAGATATTGAAGCGGGAGAGGTTGCCTATACCCTTTACACAAATCCTGAGGAGCTGTACTCAGTTAAAGAAGCCCTTGAGTCCATGGGGCTTCAGATAGAAAGGGCAGAGATAGCCTATAAGCCAAATACACTTGTTCAGGTTCAGGATTCAGAAACAGCAAAAAAGGTGCTTAAGCTGCTTGATGCTCTGGAAGACCTTGATGATGTTAAAGAGGTAATAGCCAACTTTGATATACCAAAGGAATTAATGCAGCAGGTCAGCCTCTAAAGAAGCCTGTCAAGCAGGACAACTACAAAAAACACAAGGCTTATGTAGCCGTTCACCGTGAAGAAAGCTTTGTTTATCTTTGAAAGGTCGTTAGGCTTTATAAGATAATGCTCGTAGTAGAGAAAGCCAGCCACTGCAAGAAGCCCAAGGAGGTATAAAACGCCCAAAAAATCAACTCTGAACATAAGCACCAGCAGGAAAAGAAAAGTGAGAGCGTGAAAAAACCTGGCAAACCAGATAGCTTTTTCAATTCCATATCTTACCGGTATGGACTTCAAGCCATAGCTTCTGTCAAAGTCATAATCCTGAAGAGCATACAGCACATCAAAGCCCGCAACCCAGAAGCCCATGGCAAGACCAAGGATTATGGCATTGAGGGATACACGCTCATTGAAGGAAACATCCACTGCCAGAGGCACCAGAAAATAGACCAATCCAAGCACAAGATGTGGATAGTATGTGACCCTTTTTGCATAGGGGTAGAACCAGAGGAGAAAGAGAACTACAGGTGATAGAAGAAAGGCATATAGGTTAATCATGAGTGTGGAAAAAACAAATAGCCCTGAGGACAGGAGCACGAGCCTTTTTATGCTCTCCTCTGAAACCTCACCCCTTGCGTGAACCCACCCCCTTGTGCGTGGATTGAGCCGGTCTGCTGGTAGGTCTATGAGCCTGTTGAGGGCCATTCCTGCAGTGCGGGCGCTTATAAAGGCAAGAAGAACCCAGAAAAGCCTCCACAGAGAAGGCATCTGCTGATAGAGCAGAACTATACTTGCGAGCGCAAAAGGAAGGGCAAAGATGGTGTGTTCAAACCTGGTGAGTTCAAGGTACTTTCTCATATATCAAATATCACCTCCGCCACCCACAGGTCTCCTTCCCTCTCCACCCTAAGGTCGTGGTAAGTTGCCGCCTTTATCACGAGCTTAGATTCGTGCCTGTCAGGGTCAAACCTCTCGCCCAGAAGCCTTACTCTGGCGTAGTCTTCTTTCAGCTCAAGAACTTCGCATTTTGACGCTACGAAGAGCTCCGCCTCGTGGAGGACAATCGCCGAGTTTATTATGTCCGGAAGAAGAAAGGGCAGCTCTGAAGAGGCCTCAACTATCTTCTCTTCCTCCGGTCGAACTGCCTCTATGGGCGTCATCTCGTTGAAGGTAGCGAGTATGCTCTTGCACAGAAGCTCTTCGAGGCTATGGGCTCTTACCCTTATGCCTGCATCCGCCGTTATGCGGTCTATGGTCTCATAAAAGCTCATAGCCCCAGAACATCAGACATGGAATACCAGCCTGGAGGCTTGCCCTTTATCCATCTTCCTGCCTCAATGGCACCCCTTGCGAATATGTCCCTTGATGTCGCTCTGTGAGTGAGCTCAATCCTTTCACCATAGCCCAGGAAGTAGACAGTATGTTCACCCACTACATCTCCACCCCTCAGAGCCATAACCCCAACTTCTCCAGCCTCCCTTGGTGTTATTCCATCTCTTCCGTGCACCTTCCTGCTCAGGTTCATCGCCTGAGCAAGTATCTCTTCAAGCTTGAGGGCAGTCCCGCTGGGCGCATCCTTTTTGTAGCGATGATGAATTTCAAGCACCTCCACATCAAAGCCCCTGTTTTTAAGAACAGTGCCGGCTAACTCCACAAGTCTGAAAAGCAGGTTTACACCAAGGCTCATGTTGGGAGAGAGTAGTATGGGGCCACGCTCTGAATAGGGTTTGAGTTCTTCAAGCTCCTGCTCCTTAAAGCCCGTTGTCCCGATAACCACCCCCTTTCCTGCAAGGGCTGAGAGCTTTGCATGGGATATGGCCGCTGTAGTGTTCCCCGAAAATTCTATAACCACATCACACAGGGCAAGCACATCTTCAAGCCTTGAAGTAAGAGGAAGACCTTTCAGTTCTTCTATTCCGGATGCTTCACCCAGGTCCTGTGACCTCACGCAGTCTGGATGTTCCACCCCCGCAACCACCTGAAAGTCCGTATATTCAAGGGACAACTTTAGAATACTCTTTCCCATCCTGCCGAGGGCACCACAGATAACGGCCCTTGTCATTCTTCCTCCTCTTCACCAAATATCATATCTTCAAGCTCCTCAACTGCATCCTCTGCCTGGTCTGGAGGAACTACAGAAGGGTAGAGGGCAACCTGAATGCCTTCGGTGAAGAGAAATCTGCTTATGATTTCCTGTAGCTTTTCCAGTTCTTCGGGACTCAGGTCTCCCCTTATGCTCTCCTCCACGGGCTTGCTGGTGAAGAAGAAGCCTACAAGACTGAAGGGGACTGCGTAAAGTTGTTCTTCCATGACACGCTCCTTTGAGTTTTGAAAAATTATAATATGAACTATGGACTACAGACCGCAAGAGATAGAAGCCAAATGGCAGAAGATATGGGAAGACATGAAGACCTTTGCATCAAAAGAGGAAGGAAACAAATCCTACGTGCTTGAGATGTTTCCCTATCCATCAGGCAGGATTCACATGGGGCATGTGAGAAATTACACCATTGGGGATGCTATTGCACGCTTTCTGAGGTTCAGGGGATATTCTGTCCTCCATCCCATGGGCTGGGATGCCTTTGGACTACCTGCAGAGAACGCCGCCATAAAGCATGGCTTTCATCCTGCAAACTGGACATACCAGAACATAGCCTACATGAAAAAGCAGCTCAAAAGCCTTGGCTTTTCCTACGACTGGAGCAGGGAAATCGCCACCTGCAGTCCTGAATATTATCGCTGGAACCAGTGGCTCTTTTTGAAGTTTTACGAGCATGGGCTCGCCTACAGAAAGTCTGCAGAGGTAAACTGGTGTCCCAACGATGAGACGGTGCTTGCTAACGAGCAGGTAGTTGATGGAAGGTGCTGGAGGTGTGGCACTCCCATAGTGAGAAGAGAGGTGCCCTCCTGGTATCTGAAGATTACCGCCTATGCGGAGAGGCTTTTAGAGGACCTAAAAGAGCTTGAGGGTAGGTGGCCCGAACGGGTGATAGCCCAGCAGAGGAACTGGATAGGAAGGTCTGAAGGAGCAGTGCTCAAGTTTTTCGTGGAAGACATCCCCATAGAGGTCTTTACCACAAGACCAGATACGGTTTTTGGTGCAACCTTTGTAGTGCTGGCTCCCGAACATCCTCTGACCCTTGAGCTGGCAAAGAAGTCTGAAGACTACCAGAGGGTGAGAGCCTTTGTGGAAAGGATGAAGCAGAAGTCCACCAGGGAGAGGGGAATTGAAGAAGAAAAGGAAGGTGTGCCACTGGGCGTGTATGCAACAAACCCGGCCACAGGGGAGAAAATACCCGTCTGGACCGCCAACTACGTGCTATACGAATACGGCACTGGCGCCATAATGTGTGTGCCAGCCCACGACCAGAGGGACTACGAGTTTGCGGTCAAATACGGACTACCAATCAGGCACGTGATAAAGCCCAGGGAAGGAGACCTCCCGGAAGGCAGAGCCTACGAAGAACCGGGAGTGCTCATAAACTCAGGACAGTTTACGGGCATGGACTCTCTGGACGCAAAGAAAGCCATCACCCAGTGGCTAAAAGAGAGGGGTCTTGGAGAATTCAGGATTACCTACAGGCTCAGAGACTGGAACATATCTCGTCAGAGATACTGGGGCACTCCCATACCCATAGTCTACTGCGAAAACTGTGGAACTGTGCCTGTGCCAGAAGACCAGCTTCCGGTGCTTCTGCCAGAAAGGGTGGAGATAACAGGACATGGGAACCCTCTTGAGAAGGTGCCAGAGTTTGTCAATACCATCTGCCCGAAGTGCGGAAGACCTGCAAGGAGAGAAACGGACACCATGGACACCTTCTTTGACTCAAGCTGGTATTTCCTCAGGTTCTGCGACCCAGTAAATTCAGAAAAGCCCTTCGCACCGGAGAAGGCCGAGTTCTGGATGCCTGTAGACCTCTACATTGGTGGTATAGAGCATGCGGTCCTTCACCTTCTTTACGCACGCTTTTTCCAGAAGTTTCTGTATGACCTTGGACTGGTAAAGGACAAAGAGCCTTTTCTTAGACTGGTCACTCAGGGCATGGTGCTGAAAAGGTGGGTGAGCGTGGAGAGGTTTCTTGAACATCTGAGCAGAAAATACGGCGTCGATTCCGCTGAAGACATTGAACTGGAAGAGCTTGTAAAACTCATAAAGATTGACATGGGTAAGGGTAACTTTCAGAGATGAAGCCCTGTGTATCCCTCCCTTTTAACAGAAGCCACAAGGAGAACAATTGAAGCAAAAAGGGCACATAGCTGAAAAGACCAGAAGCTCATGAACTTCAGATAAGCAAAAGGCGAACCCCCATACAGGAGTAGCAGACTTGAAAAATTATCCAGAAAGGAGAAAAGAAAAACAAAAAGGCCAAGCGTAATACTTTTTTTCCTGTCAACACCCGCAAAAGGTAGCAGATGAATCAGAGCAAGAGAGTAAAGGGCCATAGCCAGAATATGGGGGTAGAAAACCTTGAAAACACCCTCAAAGCTTTTGGGCTTTAGAAAAAGCTCCGGATTGCCCAAGAAGTAATCTCTTATTCCCTGAACTCCAAAACCCATCTTTGCGTGAAAGTTCACAAAGTTAGAAAGAATAAAAAAAATGGAAAAAAAGGAAAAAAGCAGGCTAAGGACTTTTAACATAGAGACCTTTGGAGGTTTCATGTTACCAAAAGATAGCTTCCATCCTGTGTATATCAGCATTATTGCTAGTAGAATTTGATAGAGCACAAAAAAGAAAAGCTTTAACCATACAACCCAGAAAGCATTCAGTAGTAATATTAAGAAGTCTACAGAAAGGTAAGAAAGAGCAGAAATACTGACCAGCAACACCAGAAGTCTTTTAAAAGCGCTGTTTGAATTAAAAAGGGAAAAGACAGAAGAAAGCGTCAGTATTATAAAGCCATGAAGAAACACACCCACATGGAAGTCTTCAGAAATCTGAGCTAGAGAAACCCTTTCAGGAAACTCAGGGTCCATGAAGAAGTATTTCACCAGGCTGTTGTAAGAAAAGCCATATTTGGAGTAAAAGTGAAGCCAGGAAGCCAGCCAGAAAAGAGTTGTAAAAAGGAGAAAAAAGATAACCGCATAGTATAGAGGTTTATTCCTTCTTATGTCTGCGGATACAAAAAATCTCACCTCTGCACTCCAAAAAGCACCTGCCAGAGGGCAAGCACCTTTCTGGCGTTGTCCGTTATGGCTCTGGCGGTCAGGGTTGCCCCAGTTATGTTGGGTATGTCCCTTCTAAGCCTTACGGGGTCTTTTGAGAGCTGTTTGCCTGCAAAGAGCCTGAGCCAGTTGTCTTCTGGCATGTATTCAAGAGGCTCATAAAAGGCGAGCACTTCCACCACATCAAGCTTGCCGTCGGGAGTAATCGTGTAGAGCACCACTTCGGGGTGGGTTCTGACCCTGTGCATGTCTACATAGCCGTAGGCTATTATCTGCCCGCCTTTTCTGACTATATACCAGGAGGCAAGCCTTGACTCCATCTTTGCGCCCGATATCTTCTGAACCTCCTCCACCTGCTCTCTGGTGAGAGTTATGTTTCTGACCTCTATCTGGGAGCCGGGGTATATCTGAGACAGTGCCTGCTCCGGTCTCCTGAACTCCTTTGCCCATAAAAGGTTTAAGAATAAGAGCACATGGATAAAAAAAAGCACAGAACTCACCAAAGCCATCTCAGCCTCCTGAACTTTCTCATAAATTCTATTCCATAAGCCATAACTTTAAAGACCTTGTTTTTACACTAAAAGCCCCTCCCCGCAGGGAGGGCACAACACAAGGAAGAGCCATCAGAACATAAAGCCGAGGGTGAGCCTGTATTCGTTCTCATCCTTTCTTGGAGAGCTGTAGTTGAGCCTTGCATAGTCTGCCTTTATGGCAACAAGTGGGTGGGGCTTGTAGGAGAGTCCGAGGTTGTAGACCTTCAGCTTATGACCGCTGGGCTTGAGGAAACCAGAGGGCACTTTGCTGTGGGTGTCAAAGTCCTCGTATATGCCAAAGACGTAGAGCTCCTGATTCTCTGGCCCAAATAGCCTGAAAAGGTCGTAGGCGACCTGCACATAAAAGCCCTTCTGCTCCTCTGGCATTATGTTGTTTCTGTTGGCACCGGTGTTGGGGTTTTGTATGTTGTTTCCAAAGAGATCTCTGGACATCTTCAGGGCATCATCAGTCTTTACTAAGGCCCCCACGAACCTTATGTCCCATCCCGCATGTTGCCACCAGAGGTGAGGTGAAAACATGGTCAGCGAGCCAACCTTTGAACCTCTTCTCAGACCCAGCTGAGAGTCTGAGCCACCCTTAGACTGAACATCTGCATAGACAAAGGAACCTCCCACTCTTAGGTTGAGGGGAAGGTTTATGTCAACTCTTCCAGTAAATCCAAGCCTGTCCGCAACCGCCCTTGCCCCCCTCTGTCTGACGGTTTTTAGGGGCTCGGTTACATCGTAGTCGCCACCACCTTTCAGCATAAGTCCGTTTATCACATAAAACCTGTAGTCTACTGGACCAACGGCTCCGTAAGCTCCAAGACCCATCTCTTCCCAGGTAGACATCATTATTCTTCTCTCAAAGAAAGGCCTTTCTGCGGAGGGGAATGTAGGAGACTCATGCACTTCGTTCACTATACCCACGGGCATGAGAAGAAGTCCTCCCCTGACCCCGAACTCAGGTCTGAACTGATAGTCCAGATATGCAAGCTCTGCCTTGAAGTATCCTCCACCAGTGCCATGTCCTGCCGAGGTTGATGCATGCTCCAGCTCAAGTTCAGAATTAAACTTCAGCTTCTCATCAAAGGCATAACCAAGGTAGAGGATTATCCTCTGCATGTTGGCTATGGACTTGGCTCCACCCCTTGCGTTCACATCGTTATGTCTGAAAACGAGCTCACCATAGCCACCTATGGAGACACCCCTTGGGTTGAAGTGCACCTTGGACGCCGCAGGACCAAGACCAGAGTAGGACTTAATCTCAAGTTTTGGCATGGCAATATCAAGCCTGAGCTGTCTTATCTCCTCCTTGAGGGCTTCAGTTTCCTTCTTTGTCTCTTCTGCCTTCTTCTGTTCTTCTTTGAGCTTCTGAACTTCCTGCTGGAGCATTCTTATCTGCTCCTCAAGCTGACGTATCCTGTCCTCCGCCGGCTGGGCAAAGACTGTGGTTGATAGTAGGGCAGTGGCTAAAAGAACTCGCTTCATGCCTGACCTCCTTACATAGAAATTGAAATTTTATCGCAAGATAGTATACAGAAAGTGAAACCCACTGTCAATATGATGGTTGTCAGCTTGAGTTAGCATACTTCTATGCATAGCTTCTTTTTCTCAAACCTTCAAACAAGCCTGCCAGATATGGTATCAAAAGAATCACGCTCAGAAGCCAGAAACCAGAGAGAGTATGGATCTGTCCCACATCATGGATAGTGCTGACCCTCTGCAGCAGTGCGCCCCTTACAGATGGCTCGTAGCTACCGGCTCCCGCACGGGAAGAAGGCACGACCGGTCTGCCAGTGCCGTAGCCTGCCATAGTGATGCCCTGGGATAGCCTTTCCTCTATTTGCTTAGAGGCTGAGGAGTTTTCTCTGAGCCACTTTTTTGTGCCCAAGTTGTATTTGTCCTGGAGATAGACCTCTCTGAATTCTTTCCAGATGGGGTCTCTTACCACCTGAGGTGCCACCACCTGCCAGCCGTAGAGGTTGTTAAGGGTGTTTAAAAGCTCGTTGACGCCCGAGTAGCCTTCTTTCATAAGGGCTTTTACGTATTCTGGGTTGAGGTATCGGGCTCTTACTTCCTGAAGGAGGAACTCCTCTGCGGTCTGCACCTTTGCGGTGCTTCTAAGGTTGGCTATAAGCACCTCTGGCTTTCTACCTGAGAGCACCTCCACTGTCAGAGCAAGACCCCCAAGATACTGGAAGGGGTCGTCGGTGGTGAGCATGCCATATAGGTTGGAGCTTCTTGAGAGAAGCACCGCATCCGTATCCTTGAGGTTTTCCTCAAAAAGCCCATGCACCTTCTGCGAGTGAAGTCCCTCGTCGTAGGCAAAGCCCATCCTGTGCAGGAAAAGCCCCGAAAGTTTTTTCTTATCCTTTGTCTGGAAGACCGCATCATCCAGCCCAGAGCCGTAAGCTCCGCTCTCGTTGGAAAAGCTCCTTATAGTGGCGAGCCTCTGAGCCTGCTCATGAGGGTAGCCCTTTTTAAGAAGCATCGCCATCAGTTTTTGTGTGTTCTGCCTTACGAAGTTCTCCTCTTCCTCAAGCTCTGCCACAAGCCTTACTGCCTGATTTATCAGGTTCATTAGGTTTGGAAAGTGGTCCCTGTATAGCCCCGTGGCAGATACCACCACGTCTATGCGCGGACGCCCGAGTTCTTTCTTAGGTATTATCTCAAGCCCTACCACCCTTCCACCATCATCCCACCTTGGTCTTACACCAAGGAGGTAAAGAACCTGAGCTTCCACCACACCAAGGTGTCTCATGGTTTCCACAGACCACAGAGTAAAGGCAACCTTCTGAGGATATCTTCCGTGCCTTTGGTGGTAGTCTATGAGCCACTGGTCTGTGATTTCCACCGCAGTTTTCCATGCCTGAGGTGTTGGCACACGCTGTGGGTCAAAGCCGTAGAGGTTTCTACCCGTAGGCAGGCTGTCGGGGTTTTTTATGGGGTCTCCACCAAAAGAGGCAGGTATGTATCTGCCCTCAAGGGCTGAAAAGAGAGATACAAGCTCCACGCCTGCGTCAAGCCTTCTGTAGAGGTCTATAACTGTCTCACAGTATGCGTCTGGAGAGCCTTCCATGCATTGAAGCACCTTTGCAAAGGCTTTGGAGCTCTTTATCTTGTCTACGGGTTGAGCCATAAACTCCTCATAGGGTTCCTTTTCCCACATTTTTATCCATTCCCTGCCCAGCATCTGCAGTATGGTGAGGGCAAGGAGTTCTGCGTCCTTTGTCTTGCCAAAGGTGTGAAGCCCCAGAGGCACATTCTGAGTGGCTATTTCGTGTATGTGGTTGTGGAGTTTTTCAGAGAAGCTCTCAAAATCTTTCAGTATCTGGGTGGTGTTTTTATAGCCCAGGTCTCTGGCTATGTTTGCCCTCATGGCTTTTTGAGCTATCTCCCGCCTTATGGTCTCTTTCAGTCTTCCCTCTGACTGGGCTTCCTTGTGAAGTAGCTGGTGAAGTTCTTCCAGCTCTCCGTAGGTGCCAGAGGGTGCAAAGGCTGGGGTCTGATAAGAGATGATAAGGGCTCTGCCCCTCCTTCGGGCGTTGAGGGCTTCTCCCACGTTGTCTACGATGTAAGGGTATATGACGGGCTTTGTGCCAAGGGTGAGGTAGGGGTAATCCCACAGGTCAAGGCCTCTCTCCTTGCCGGGCGTCCACTCCTGAGTGCCGTGGGTGCCAAAGTGCAATATTGCATGGCTGTTTTTCTGCAGGTAAAGGTAGAAGGCAAGATAGTAGTGAGAGGGTGGAATCTTTGTGCTGTGGTATATCTCTTTACTCCTTAGGTAATCCATGCCTCTGGGTGCAAGGGGCAGGAGCAAAAAGTTGCCCGATTTAAGCACAGGAATGGTGAAACATCCCTTCTTAAGGTATGGGTCCCTCTCCGGTCTTCCCCAGTAGCTCTCTATGTCCTTCCTGACCTTTTCTGGAAGGCTCTCATACCAGTTCAAGTATTCCTCAAGGCTCAGACAATCAAGAAGGTCTGTACTCACGGGCTTTGAATAGTAAAGCCCTATCATTTGGGTGAGCTTTGACTGCAGGTCTCTCTCTGAATAGGTTTCAACCCTGTAGCCCCTGTCCTTTGCGGTTTTCAGAAGTAGTTCAAGGCTTTTTATGACGTTCAGGTTGGAGGCAAGGATGTTCCTCTCTCCGGGCGGGTAGTTGTAGTAGACTATAGCTATTTTTTTCTGGGAGTTTTCAAGGCTCTGGAGGTCTCTCCAGGCTTTAGCTCTCTTTACCAGATTTTCCACCATATGGAGCAATGGCTCTTTGAGGGGTTGGTCTGCACCCACCACTGTGGGGTCGATAGCCCCCATATACTCTGGCAGTGTGAAGTGGAAGGGTATTGAGGTTACTGAAATGCCCTGGGGGTTCTTTTTCCAGTCTTCTTTTCTGCCCCTGTAGGTGATACCCTGAAGCACTGGAAGAGCCAGTTCTTCAAAGGCTTTCTTTTCTTCTTCGTATGCAAAATACATGAGCCTGAGGTTAACAACCACGGAAGGGAGTGGTCTTCCCTCTAAGATGAGTTTGTGAAGATGCCTTCTGAGCCCCTCAGTCTCTGGATAGTAGAAGCCCACCGCAGGCAGGCCCTCTCTTTCTGACTGAACTATGATGCTGTCTACAATGGCGGTGTTCTCCGCCACCAGGTCTGAGCGGTGAAAAAGCACGAGCAGTGGTTTTTCAAAGTCCTGAGGCAGATTTTCCATCACGCCCCTTGCAGGATGGTAAAAACCCACCGCAGGAAGCTCTCTGGGTGGCCCTGCAGGCAGACCTGCAAAAGCTTTGAACATGTTTTTAAAGTTTTCCCTGCCACCTGAACTGTAGTAGGGCAGGAGCTTGCTCAGAACCTGCGGGTCTCCTGCGGTTGGAGGGCTCAGAAACACCAACCTTTTGCCAGTTAGCTTTTCCTGAAGGGCTTTTCTTATCTCCTCAGGAGGCGTATCCACAAGGTAGATGTCTGCCTCTGGCAATTGCAGGCTTTTGAGGTCTTCCGCCCTCAGGTATACGCCCTGCACTTCAAGACCCACCTCCTGTGCACTCTGCAGGAGAAGGTGGAGTTTTCTGGGAGGGTTTGGAAAGCTCACCACGAGCACTAACTTCTGGGCAAAGCCAAAGCTCAGTAGAACCAGTAGTAGAAAAAGGAGCCTCATGGCTACTCCTCCGGCACGTAAACCAGCGTTCCATCGGGCAGGCGGTAAGTGGCACCCACTCTTACACCCCTTCCTTCTCCTATCTGCTGGCTCTTTACATACCTCTCCAGCTTCTGCCCTTTCTTTATGACCAGCTCCATGTTTTCCCTGCCGGGGTTTTTCACAAGCACATAATCTTCCTTTGTGAAGGGGTTGAAGGGACTGTTTACCAGCACCAGAAGAAGGGCGATAACGACCGCCAGAAAGGCGTCTATCATGTTTACCACCGAGAGCATGGGGTCTGTTTCTTCCTCAAGCCTCTCCAGTTCCTGAAGAAGGATATCTTTGAGGTTCATCTCTTCTCCTCCAGTCTCTTTATGTCCTCTAAAAGCCAGCGTCTTCGCACTGTGGAGGTGTAGTAGGTTATGCTGGCAGATATAAGAGAGAGGCTCACTGCCCCAAAGGCAAAAGAGAGCTTCCTGCCAAGCTCCTGCGTGTTGCCCTCCGCAAGGGCAAGAAGGGCCGGTCCAAGAGGTATAAGTGTTCCCACAAGCCCCAGAAGAGGGGCAATCCTTGAGACAAGCCTTGAAGGCTCCATAGCCTTCAGTCCTCTCAGGTAGAGCTCCTCTGGGGGGAGTTGTGTTGGATGATTTTTCCCCATTGCTCTCTTTATGGCCCTTGCAGTAAAGAGCCCAAGGTCAAAGAGCGAATACAGAAACATGAGCCCTATCGATGCGTAAACAGGGTATTGAAAAAGCATTACAACCTGATAGAAAACCTTCTCCATCAGTTATCCTCCTTGAGAGAAAACTGCACGGGCAAAAGCAGGTTAACTTTTCTTTCTGCAACCGGAAAGTTTCTGTGTGCCTTCTGGACTGCTCTAATTACCGCCTCGTCCAGAACTCGGTAGCCAGAGCTCTCCCTTAACTCAAGCCCGCATAGATTCCTGCCTTCAAGGCATATAAGCACCACCACCCTCCCCTCCCATCCCCTTAGCCTTGCCAGAGGTGGATACTCAAGATGGCTTTTCACAACAGACCTCACCACTCCAAAGTTCTGCCTGTGATAGAGCAGGTTGTAGTCTCCCTCTCCCACCCTCCCTGAACCCGATGGCTCGGCTCCTACCTCAGCTCCACCGCTCCCCACCTTACCATGGGCAACTGCACCCACCTGCGTCTCCTGTCTAGTGCTCTTATGGCCTTCTTCAGAGCTGGCGGATTTCTGTGGGGTCTTCTCATGGGCTTCTGCAGGTGTTGACTGCTCCTTTGCTTCAGCCTTGCTGAGGAGTTCCTCGGATGTGGGTGTTTTTTGAAGTTTTTCTTCTACCTGCTGTTGAAAACTATCGGCTTTAGCCGGTGTGTGTCCGCCTGTATCTCCCTTCGCCTTCTGACTTTGCCCTCTATGGGTTATGTTTCTTACCTCCTCGCCCAGGTTGTCATATTCAGGATGTTTAATATTGGGTGGAGTGTAATAAAGCTCCAGCTCTACCTGAGTTATCTGTGACGCGTCAAACCTCAGCATGAAGAAGATGAGGACAAAAGCAAGGCTGTTAAAGAAAAGGGAAAGTTGCAGAGCCCTTGTATCCAACCTCATGTCCTTCTCACCTGCAGGGAAACCCTCTGAAAGTTCATGCCCTTTAGAAGGTCAAGAAGGCTCACAAGAGACTGCACGGAAGCATCCCTGTCCGCCCCCACCACTATGTGCGTGTTCCTGTCGTAGTTTGAGAGCCTGTTCAGGAGAGTTTCTTTACTTATCCTTTCCCCCTTCCAGTATAAGTTTCCGTGCCTGTCCACATAGAGCTCAACGGGGCTCTCCACTGACCGCTTTTGATGCTCTGCAGAGGGCAGGTTCACAGGCAAAGACCCCACCGCCACAAAGCTGGCACCTATGAGGGCAATGGTCAAAAGCACCAGCATCACATCCACCAGAGGAATCACATTCATGTAGTCAATCTCCCTTTCTTGCATGCTTTTCCTCCCACTCGTAAAGCAGTTCCCTTGCCCTTCTTACAAGGTAGTTGTATAAAACCGTTGCCGGCACTGCCACCAGAAGCCCCAGCGCAGTGGCTTTCAGAGCCAGAGCAAGCCCCGTCATTATCTTGAGCGTGTCTCCCATACCCTCCTTTCCCATTATGTAGAAGGTTTGCATGATGCCCAGCACCGTGCCCATAAGCCCCACATAAGGAGCGTTGGATGCTACCGACGCAAGCACATAAAGACCCCTTGTAAGCTCTTTTTCCAGCCTTGCCCTTGTAGAAAAGTCTGACAGGTTTATCCTTTTGTAGAAAAAGAGCCTCTCAAAAAACACATACAGCCCCACAAGGCTCATAAGCCCCATAATACCCATAAACACATACTCCAGCCACATCAGAATGTACCCCTCAGGCCCGCATAGTAGAAACTTCCCAGTATGGGGAGGTCTCTGTCCTTTTTATTCCCCAGGTTATCCACACCACCATAAAGCTCAAGACCCTTCCAGAGCTTCTGGCTTGCAGACAGGTGCAGCAGGGTAAAGTCCTTCTCCTGAGTGGGCGTCCAGAGCAGGTCAGAGGTATGCTCAACGGCGAGGGATATGCGTGTTTTTTCTAATGGCCTGACGCTTACCTCTCCTACAAGCCTGTGTCTTGGTCTCTGAAGAAGCCTCTTGTCCTCTTCTTCATCTCTTGCCTCCAGGTAGGTATAGGACAACCTTCCGCCGAGCCAGTTTAAAGGAGCAAAAAAGCCCGAAAGCTCCACTCCCTTGAATTCAGCCTTTCCTACGTTCCTGTAAGTAAAGACCTGAGCGTTAGGCGGCGGAGATGGCACGTTCAGGGTTAATGGAGGGCAACCGGGTGTGTTTACAAGGCAAGTTTCTATGAGGTCCTTGGCCCTTGTGTAGAAGAGGTTTACCTTTAATGTTGCCTGTCTGCCAAAGTCCTTTTCCAGCCCAAGGTCTACACCATCGGTTTTCTCGCTCTTGAGGTTAGGGTTTCCTACAACCACATAACCCGGCTGGCTAAAGTATATAAAAAGGTCTCTGGGTGTGGGAGACTTAAAGCCGTGGGCATAGTTGGCTTTTAGCCTCAGGTCTGGAAGAAGGCTGTAGGTCAGTCCAACCCTTGGTGATAGGTCACTCTCAAACTTGTCGCTGTCGTCGTATCTAAGTCCAGCTACTAGGAAAAGCCTGTCGGATATAAACCATTCATCCTGCACATAGAGGGCATAGTAGTCTATATCTACCTTATACTTTGCCTGAGTTATGCCTTCCCTTGTTACCGTTCCCTTAAAGGAGCCCGACCTTATCCTGGTGGTTTCAAAGCTCTCTCTCCTGCCCTCACCACCCACCGTAAACCTGTGCCTTTCAAAAAGGTCCTTTGAAAGATAACCCTCTATCACATAGGTTCTTCTGTCCGCTATGTCAAACTGCAGAAGCCTGTTGTTATCTTCCCTCCTCTGCTCAAAATCCTTGTCATAGATAGAGGCATAACCCCTCAAAAAGAGCCTCCAGTCCCGTCGGTTGAGGTCAAGCCCCAGAGAAAGGTTCTGCCTTTTGTTATCGTTTATTGACCTTCTGTAGTGCGTGGTATGAAAGGTTGTGGTTATGTCCCTGTGCGTAAGGTAGTCGTAGTCAAACCTTAGCTTACTCTTTGCGCTCTTGTCAAGGTAGTAAAAGGCGCTTATACCAAAGCTCTTGAGGTCTCTGTCATCTGCAAGGGTTGTCCTGTTAGGAAGCCTGTAGGGTTCTGCCTGCGTAAGCCTTCCAAAAACTCCAAGGTTGAAGTTTCCAAACCTTCCCGTATAGGCATAAAAAGACAGGTTTTTCTCCTCCGGATTTCCGCCGGAGGAATACATGCCATACTTGGTGGAAAAGCTAAACTCTGGTTTTAGCGGTTCTCTAGTTATTATGTTTATCACACCACCCAGGGCATCCGTTCCGTAGAGAACACTCGCCGGACCCTTTACTATCTCCACCCTCTCAACCCTGTCCAGGGTAATCCTGTCTATTTCAAAGTCCCTGTCTACTTCACCGGTAAGCCTTCTACCATCTATCAAAACCAACACCTTGTCTGCGTCAAAACCCCTTATACTCAAAAAGCTCCTTCCCCTTGACCTGAGAGTAAATAGACTGCTGTCAAAGAGAAAAAGGTCTCTGAGGTTTTCTCTAACGCTGAACCTATGCAAGTCCTCTCTTTTGAGGGACTCTACTGGCTGGGGTGCCTGCTTCTTCTCAAGCTCCTGCCTTGTGGCGGATATGACAACATCCTCAAGTCTTTCCTCCTGGGCAAAGGTGGCAGTGCTCAGCACTGCAAGCAGTAAAAGTTTTCTCTTCATGTTCCTACCTCCTCACCATACCATGACCTTTGTCCTTGTATCCGCAAGCTCTGGAAAGATTACCTGAGGGTTTGCCCATTCAATACCCTCTCTAAGGCTTTTTACCCCCAGTTTTCCACCCCAGTAAGGGCACACATAGACCCTTCCACCCAACCGGACAATCTCAGAAAGCGTTTTTTCGTAAGGGACCTTACCTTTGTATTCCCTCTGGGCAAGCCTTACCGATGGACCCTCAAGCACTATGAAAACCTCATGACCTGAGCTGAGCAAGGACTTCGCCATGGTAAAGGCTGTCTCCGTCCTGTGATGGTTTTCCTCTGAAACAAACATTAAAACCTTCAGCCTTGGCAAACCCTCTGGTAGTCCTGTCTCATGGGAAAAAGAAACAAGTATGTAAAAAAGCATAAAAAACAAATACTTACTCATAAGACACCTCCTTTAAAAAGCGGGAGGCAAGGCAGAAAAGACCTCCCATGAGCAAGAGCCTGCATGTCAGTGATAGGCTTCAATCTGACCGGGCTTTCTGAGCATTTTGTTGACCTCGTCGTAATGCTCCAGCTCCTCTTTGAGCTTGTCTCTGACCCACTCCTCAAGCCTGTGGTCCTTGTCCTTTACCAGCTCCAAGAGGGACCTATACTCCTCAAAAGCTCTCAGTTCATGTTCAAGAGACTCTTTGAGAATCTCTTCAATCTCATGCCTGTAAGTCTCAAGAAGAGGACCAATACCCAGAGAGGGATGTCCGCCCAGGTAAGTGATTAGCTCCCCAGCTTCCCTAGCATGCTGTAGGGAGTCTTCCGCCTGCTTCTGAAGCCATTTGACTATAGGTATGCGGTTTACCCCGTAGACCATCAGGGCGTAGTGGGTGTATCGCACCACCCCCGCCAGCTCCAGCTCAAGGATGCGGTTGAGCTTCTCAAGGACTGCCTGTTTGTCCATATCTATACCTCCTAAAGTAATGTGGACAAAACAAGGAGTAGAAAAACCAGGTCAAAGGCTATAAGCCAGCCAAGTTCAGACCAGCCCATGTTCCCCATGGCTCACCTCATATGCAGATTGAGATTTTGTATCAACTATTATAATGGTATTAAAATCAAGTGTCAAGATGATTTTTCTCATGTTCCAGAAGCCTTCTGATTTCTTTCTCTAAGGCACACACTCCATGTGAATGGCAGAATATGCACCTCTCTCCTGCGTAGTCCTTTGCCAGCCTCACCATGTTATGCCCCACTATGCCAGTAAAGACTATGACCCAGTCCGCACACGCCAGAGCACTGTCAATGTTCTGTTGGGTTTCTTGGTTGATGAACTTAATCCTGACCCCATACCGTTTTGAGAGCTCCTTTACTCTGGACTTTAGCCTGTCGTGTCCTCCAAGCACAAGAAGCCTCATGACGCACCTCCTTTATTGATATTAGATATCAATTCTAACATAATCTTTCGGCGTATGCAATATGAGAAAACTCAGGTTAGAATTCTCTGCATGAAAGGAATAAAAACCCCATACCTTGCGGTGGATGCAATCCTGAGGCTCTGGGAAGGTGAGAAGTTCATGGGTATTGTTCTGATAGAAAGGCTCTACCCGCCTCATGGTCTCGCCCTTCCTGGAGGCTTTGTGGAGGTGGGAGAAAGAGTTGAAGAGGCTGTTCTGAGGGAGGTAAAAGAGGAGACAGGACTTGAGGCAAGCATAAAGAAGCTTCTTGGCGTATATTCTGACCCCGAGAGGGACCCGAGATTTCATGTGGTCTCTCTGGTTTTTGTATGCGATGCAGAAGGTGAGCCGAAAGCTGGGGACGATGCAAAGAAAGTGAGAGTTTACAAGCTTGAGGAACTGCCCTTTGACCTGTTGGTCTTTGACCACAAGAGGATACTGTTGGATTATATGAAAGGTTAATGTGCTAAAATTTATAAAACACTTACCCTCGGAGGAGTTTTATGACCAAGGAGTTTGAGATAGGTATAAACCTGCTTAAAAGGGTTCAGAAGGAGCTGGAGGAGCTTTCTCAGGCTCAGGACAGGCTTGAAGCAAGAAGGATAGTTAACACAATAGTTAACCCTGTCACCGCTTCAGCATACCAGATTAGAGTGGGTGAGGGCCCCTACAGGGAGGAGCTCCTTGAAAGCCTTCTCAAGCTTGTTAAAGATATGAGGGAATTATCCGATATGAATGGTATGAAGGAAACCATAAAGAGGTTGCTCCAGCTGGTGAGAGAGGTGGAAGAAGCGACAGCGGAAAAGAAAGAAGGCTAAAAATGGAAGGTATAACGGTAAGGAGCCTTTTTAAGAAAAAACAGGATGGTAAAAAGATAGTTATGGTATCCACCTACGACTACATTTCTGCAAGACTCTGCGAACAGGCTGGTATAGACTGCATACTGGTTGGCGATTCTCTGGGTATGGTTTTTCAGGGACATGAAACCACACTGCCTGTGACCCTTGAAGATATCATATATCACACAAAAGCAGTGAGGAGGGGAACAAAGAAGGCTTTTGTAATAGCGGACATGCCCTTTATGAGCTATCAGGTAAGCCTTGAAGAAGCTATAAAAAACTGCGGAAGAGTTATAAAAGAAACTGGTGCAAACGCCGTGAAAATTGAGGGGGGTGAAGAGGTAGCAGAGCTGGTTTACAGGCTTGTCCACATGGGCATACCCGTGGTGGGGCACGTTGGCTTTACCCCTCAGAGTGTGCATGCCCTTGGCGGCTACAGGGTTGTGGGTAAAGCAGAGGAGGAGGCACAGAGAGTTAAAAGAGATTTTAGAGCGCTTGAAGAAGCCGGAGCCTTTATGGTGGTGCTTGAAAGCATACCCAAGGGACTTACGAAGGAGATAACAGAGAAATCAAGAGCTATAACCATCGGTATAGGTGCAGGACCTTACTGTGATGGGCAGGTCCTCGTTTTCCATGACCTTGTGGGCTTGGTGGAGGAAATAAAGCCAAAGTTTGTAAAGAGGTATCTGGAGGGTGCACAGCTCTTCAGAGAAGCTCTCATAAGGTTCAGGAAGGAAGTGGAAGAGGTGCTTTTCCCTTCCGAGGAGGAGAGCTATGGATGAGGCAAAACTCCTTGAACTCCTGGTAAAACTTGGATACATAAGTAGAGATAAGGCGATAGAGGCTCAGAAAGAGAAGGGGAAGGATGAGGATATAATAAGCACACTCTTGAGACTTGGTTTCATTGATGATGTCCGGCTTATAGATTTTTATCAGAAATACATGCCCCAGAGACTCTGGAGGGGAAGCATTGAAGGCGCAGAGTTTCCCGAAGGATTAAAGGAAAAACTGCCGGAGAGCTTACTGAGAAAGCATGCCATAGCACCCATAAAGTATGAGGATGGGAAGCTTTACGTTCTGACGATAAATCCCTTTAATCAAACCGCCATAAACGAGCTCAGGTTCAAGACAAAAATAAACACCATAGTGCCCTTTGTTTCCACAAAAAAGTCCATAGAAGACCTCCTGAACAAGCTTTATCCTGCTGTGGACAGGATTGTGGAAAGCTTTGACATGGGGGAGGAAGTAGAGATAGAGGAGGAGGAAATGGAGCTCTCTCCTGAGGCACTGGCTGCAGAGGCGGGTGAGGGGCCCATAGTCAGGCTGGCGAACTTTCTGATAGCGGAGGCTGTGAACCTGGGAGCTTCAGACATACACATAGAACCCCAGGAGAAAAAGCTCGTGGTAAGATACAGGGTTGACGGTGTTCTGAGAATATACCATGAGTTCCCTATAAGGATAAAAGACTCAGTGGTGGCAAGGTTCAAGATTATGTCAAACCTTGATATAGCAGAAAAGAGAAGGCCTCAGGACGGAAGGATAAGAACGAGATTTAAGGGTAAAAAGATAGACCTGAGATTTTCCACCGTGCCCACAGTTTATGGAGAGAAGGTCGTCATGAGAATTCAGGAAGCAGAAAGGTACCTGAGCGTAAAACTTGATGAGCTTGGCTTTGAACCAGATGACCTTGAAAAGTTCAGAAAAGCCATATGGACCCCATGGGGAATGATACTGGTAACAGGACCTACAGGCTCTGGTAAGACAACAACACTTTATGCAGCACTTATGGAGCGCAATAGCCCTGATGTGAACATAATGACAGTGGAGGACCCTGTGGAGGTTTCCATACCGGGTCTAAACCAGGTTCAGGTGAATGAGAAGATAGGTGTCAGTTTTGCCGGCGTGCTGAGGGCCTTTCTCAGACAGGACCCGGACATAATACTAATAGGTGAGATAAGGGATATGGAAACTGCAGAAATCGGTATAAGGGCTGCTCTTACTGGACATCTTGTTTTCTCAACCCTTCATACAAACGATGCCCCCTCCGCAGTGACAAGGCTCGTAGATATGGGCATAGAGCCCTTCCTTGTAGGCTCTTCACTTATCCTTATAACTGCCCAGAGGCTTGTAAGAAAACTGTGTCCAAGGTGCAGGCTCGTTGACGACACGCCAAGGGAGGCACTTCTCAGACTTGGGGTTATAAAGAGTATTGACGAAAACATAACCATATACAGGTCTAATCCAAAGGGCTGTGATTACTGCAATGGCTCTGGTTACAGGGGGAGGACCGCAGTGCATGAGATTTTAGAGGTAGACGAAGAGATGAGAAAGCTCATCGTAAAGGGAGCCACTGCAGAAGATATAAGAGACCTTGCACGCAAGAAGGGTATGAGAACCCTTTATGAAGCCGGTCTGATAAAGGTCAGAAAAGGCATAACATCCATCGCAGAAGTGGAAAGGGTTCTTGCAAAATAGGCAGAAAGTTTTATAATTAAAAATTCCATGAAGACTGAGTCCATCAGGCATGACAGGGAACTGGATATAAGGGGAGATGTCTGTCCCTTTACCTTTGTGAAAAGCAAGCTGGTTCTTGAGCAGATGGAAGCGGGTCAGGTGCTCAGAGTAATAGTGGACTACAAGCCCTCGGCGGAGAGCGTCCCCAAAAGCATGAAAGAGGAAGGTCAGGAAGTGCTGGGAGTAAACCAGATTTCAGAGAACACCTGGGAGATATTCATAAAAAAGACACGATGAAATTCCTCCTTATCGTTACCAGCAATCCCTTCGCAAAGGACTACAACACTATCATAAATCTCACAAAAGAGCTGACAAAGAGGGGTGAGGTTGCCATATTCTTTTCTGGCAACGGTGCCTATTACACTATAAGACCTGAAACCAAAGAACTCAAAGAAATGGGAGTCCGGCTTCTATACTGTGCCCATTCTGCACACCAGAGGGGTATAGAGAAGGCTCTTGATTTTTTTGAAAGCAGTTCAACCTACAACCTTTCCAGGTTCATAGGTGAATACGATAAGGTGATAAACTTTAACTGAAATGAAAGTAGCCTTAGTGATAAAGGGAGACCCCTTTTCTTGGAAGTGTCATGAAGCTTTTAGAATAGCCATGGCTCTGGGTATAAGCTGTGATGTAAACCTTATAATGATAAAGGACGGTGTGTTCGCCCTGAGCAGGTGGTATCCGGAAGAGTTGGGCATTCAGGGTTTTGACAGGCTTCTGGAAAACATGGGCTACGTGAGGGTGAAACTATACGCAGAGGACGCCTCTCTTGAGGAGAGAGGGCTAAAGCCAGAGGACCTTATCTGCAAGGTTGAGGTAAAAAGCATAGAAGAGCTAAGGGACATAATCGCAGACTCGGAGGCGGTGCTGGTATGGTAAAGACCCTGTGGCTTGTAAGAAAGCTTGGAGACTTCAGCTCTGACCTTGTGGGGGAGGAAGATGTGGTCATATTAATACAGGACGGCGTTTTGAGGTTTCCTACAAAGAAGGGCTGGTATGCGTGCAGAGAGGATGCGCAGGCGAGGGGCATAAAAATCCCTGAAAACCTTACAAAAAGCTATGAAGAAATAGCGGAGCTAATAGTAAAATCTGAAAGGGTGGTGGTCTGGTAATGAAATGGCAGATATCAAAAACCTTCAGGTTTGAAGCAGGCCACAGGGTATGGAAGCAGAACCTCACCTGTGGAAGAGGTGCAGAGCTCACCCTTGGCAAAGAGGTGCCGGTGAACAAGTGCGTAAACCTGCACGGACACAGCTATGTGCTTGAAGTAACCCTTGGCTCAGACAGGCTTTCGGAGCAGGACATGGTTATGGACTTCTACCACGTAAAGAACGCCCTCAAAGACCTTATAGATACAGTAGACCACAGCTTCATCATAGACAGGAACGACCCCATGTATGAAGAGCTGAGGACTGTAGCTGAGAAATACGGAGCGATGAAGATATTCCCCGTCAACTTCTGCCCCACTGCAGAGGCTCTTGCTAAATTTTTCTACGACTACCTTGTGGAAAAGCTCTCAGAGGTTGGTCTTCTGGGTGACGTGAAGGTGGTGAAGGTGGTCCTCTGGGAGACCGCCACCTCAAAAGCAGAATACTGGGGTGAATGAATTTAAAACTTGCCCTGCCAGGCGGAAGGATACTTAGAGTAAAAGCCAACTTTCCCTATGAAGGTAGCCCCATAGGCTACAGGGTTCTCCTTCAGGGGAAGACTGCCATCATTGTGGGCTTAGCCAGGGAAGGGCAGGAAGTGCCCCTTGAGTTTCCCGACAGTGTTCCGATGACCACAGAAAAGCACATAAAGGCAGTGGTAGAAACTGCAGGTCATTATGGTCTTAACCCATGGCTCCTTCTGCATAAACTTCTACCATCAGCCCTTGACTGGAGGGAAGAAGAGTATGTGGTTCTCTCCGAAAAGCCTCACAGGTTCCTTGATAGAAAAAGTCTTGAAATCCTTGCATGGGTGGGTAAAAGGAAGAAGGTAAAGGAAGAAAATCTCAGAAAGCGGTTCGGGGATGGTCCCGTAAGGCATTTGATGGAACTTGGTTTTTTGATAAAAATGAGGGAGTGGAAGGCTCCAGAGCTCAGTGAGAAAATCTACAGACTTTCTCTTCCCATTGAGGAAGCCATACAGAGGCTCAGGGCGCTGAAGAGAGGAGAGGATGCAATCAGGCTACTCTATTTTTTGCTTGAAAGAGGGTATGCAAGCGAGGAGGATTTGAAGGACAAGGGATTCAAAACCGGGCAAATCAGGGCTCTAATTAAAAAAGGCCTGGTGGTGGAAGTGGATGAAGAACTTCCTCAGATAAGCTTTAAACCCACAAAACTCAGACAGGAGATAAAAACTATACTGAAACCACTGGGAAGAAAGACTTTACTGATGGGTAGCTGGCAGGGCATAAGTGAAAGACTTTTTGAGGAGCTTCAGGCTATTGCAGAAAAAAAGAGCTCTGTTCTCCTTTTCTGCGACCATCTTGAGATGCTGAAATGTCTCTACGAGGAGCTGTATCCAGTCTTGGGAGACAGGCTTGTTCTGCTTAGCTCACTGCAGAAGGAGAGGGAATTTGTAAGAAACTGGTTCAGAGTTGGCGAAGAGGATGGTCTTGTGGTGCTTGGAAGCAGGCTTGCTCTTCTCTCCCCAATAAGGAATCTGAAGCTCCTTGTTCTTCTTGGAGATAGGGCTTCAAAGCTACAGGACGGGACTAATCTGAGACACCTTCTCTTTGAACTTGCTCGCTACTATGGCGCAGGTTTCTGCATTGCAAGCCCTCTTCCACCTGTAAGCCTGTGTCTTAGAGAGGGCTGGGAGAGGGAGGTTTTCACTCCCACTGCGGAAGTGCTCGTGGTAAAGAGAAAGCCTGAGGAGGTTCTGGCTACAGACACTGTAAGGCTTCTGAAAGATTGTGCTGGTGAAGAGAGTCTTATCCTTGTAAATAAGGTGGGCTATGCCTACGCCTATTGCAGGGTGTGTGGTTACGTGCTGGAGTGCCCGCAGTGCGGAAGCTTTTTAACTCTGAGCAAGGATGGTAATGTGGTTTTCTGCAACTCCTGCGGATACAGAAGCGTTGCCCTCTGTCCCGAATGTGGTGGGAATCTCTCTGAGCTAGGCTTTGGAATAGAAAAGGCCATGGAGGAGGTAGACAGATGGATTGGGAAATCAGGGCACATGCACTTCAACACCCTTCCAGAGCTGGGCAAAATTTACGACAACGTGTTTATACTGCATGCGGACAACATACTCTCCGTCCCATGGTATGACTCCACGGAGCAGTATTTTTCCTATGTCTGGAAGGCTCTCTGTATAAGCAGGAAAAGGCTTGTGGTGCAGACGGTCATGGAATACAACCCACTTTTAGAGTATCTCAGGGCAAGGGACTGGGAGGGCTTTTGCAAAGAGGAGCTCCACAGAAGAAAAGAAGAAAACCTTCCGCCCTTCAGCAGGCTCATAAAACTTCAGCTCAGCAGAGAGCCAGACCTGAGCCATCTTCCAGTGGAAGTGAGCAGAAAAAAACTCCAGAAGGTGACGGAGCTTCTCATAAAGGTCGACAGCAGAAACTTCAGCTCCCTTCTTAAGTATCTGAGGTCTCTCAGACCCACAAACCTTCAGGTGTTATAATTTTAGCTCTGAGGGGACGTAGCTCAGTGGGAGAGCGCCTGCATCGCAAGCAGGAGGTCGGGGGTTCAACTCCCCTCGTCTCCATTTACAAGGCAATGTAGTAAGAACCGCTACGGCTAACTCTGCCCTCCATCTCAAGCTGGAGGAGCCTGAGGGTGAGCTCGGAAGCCTCCATGCCCGTGGCTTCAATGAGGTCGTCAAAGGTCTTTGGAGTCGTCAGCAGTTCAAGGAGGGGGTCTTTCTTCAGGTCTGATGTGGGCAGGTTATCAAAGAGAGCCTCGGCGCTGTATAGTATCTTTGCCTTCCCTTCGTTTACGAGCTTCACACAGCCGAGCCATCTCTGGCTGGATGCATTGCCTATGTATGCCCAGAGGGGCTTTTTCTGCCTGAGGGCATACTCTGCGGTTATAAGGGCTCCGCTCCTTTCGCTAGCCTCTACCACCACTACCGATGCGGAGATACCGCTTATGAGCCTGTTTCTCCTCGGGAAGGTATAATCCTCAGGGACTACCTCTGGGAGAAACTCGGAGAGGAAGAGGACACCTTCCTGCAGTCTGTGTAGGTAGGAGGGCATTCTGAGTATACCCATTCCCAGTATACATACAGTAAAGCCTGAGTATTTCTGGCTTTCAACATGGGCGGTCATGTCTATGCCGTATGCTCCGCCAGAGGCTACCGCATAACCCTTCTGTGCTATCTGACGCACCATATGTCTTGTAAAGTTAATGCTCTGAAGGTCTGGCTTTCTTGTTCCAACCACAGCGATAAGGGGCTTTTTATTCTGTGTGCCCCTCCAGAAGAGGACGGGAGGCGGGTCTTCAATCTCTCTGAGAAGCACAGGATACTCCTCATCCTCAAGGGTAAGCCATCCTATAGCCTCCCTTTCCACCAGTTTTATCACCTCTTCAGGTCTGAAGGAAAGCCTCTTCTCAATAAGAGCTTTTGCCCTCTCTTCGCCTATAAGAGAGCTTGCCTCTTCAAGGCTCATGGAGAGTATCCTCTCCACACTACCAGCCCTGAGCCAGAGCCTTTTTATGGACACCTCCCCGAGCCCCCTTATAGCCTTGAGCAAAAGCCAGTTATAGAGCTTCTCCATCCACCCAGTTCCCGATTAGACTTCCAAAGTTTTCAAAGAAGGACTGGACTATATCCATCTCTTCCTGAATCTCCACGCAGGGCTTTCCCTCAAAAAGCCCCACCCTCACACCCCTCCTGAGCCTGTGGGGGAAAAGGGAAAAGAGCTTCTGGTTTAAGACGGCAGATACACCCCAGACTTCAGAAAACTCAAGGGGCAGGGTGCTTATGGTAAGCTGAAAGTCTTCTTCCGAGATTTCTGCACCCAGTGCTGATAGCTTGCCCTCAATAAGCTCCTTCATACCACATTCAGAAAGAACCCTGACCCTTATACCCTCAAGATTCCTGCCCCACTGGGACTTTCCACCCTCCTTTGAGATTAGCCTTATCTCCTCAATGGTCATGCTGTCGTCCATGCCCTTACACATGTCGTATACGGTCAGAAGAGCAACGCTCACGGCGGTAAGAGCCTCCATCTCATATCCCGTCCTGCCCACGCCCTTCACATAGGAAAAGACTTCCAGACAGTCTTCTTCAACCCTTACGTCCACCTCCACATGCTCAAAGCTCAGAGGATGACAGAAGGGGAGAAGCTCCGGAGTTTTCTTGGCACCCATTATGCCGGCAAGCCTGCAAGCAGAGAGCACATCCCCCTTTGGCACTCTACCCTCTTTTATAGCCTTAACCGTCTCCGGTTTTAGTCTTATTCTTCCATAAGCACTGGCAGTCCTGAGGGTCTCGGGCTTACCACTTACATCCACCGTTTTCATAAGAAAAACTATAAACCAGATGGGTCTATATTTATACTCATGAGGACAATAAGCAAAGAAAAGCTAAAGGAACTTTACGAAAGAGACTATCCCCTTTGGGCGGAGATAAACCATGAGCTGTTGAAAGAGGGGCTCTACGACCTTGTGGACTGGGAGAACCTGCTGGAGGAAATAGAGGATATGGCTCAAAAGCATTTAGATAGTTGTATAAGCCATCTGGCTGTTATTCTGGAGCATATGTATGAGTGGGACCACTTCAGACAATGGACAAAAGCTGGCAAAGAAAAGGGTGGGCTCAGCTGGATAAGGAGCATAGACAGAGCCAGAACTGAAATATCCAAGCTGTTTAGAAGATATCCGAGCCTCAGGAATAAGTTACCGGATTATCTGGAGCTTGCATGGCAGGATGCGGTGGATGAGCTAAAGCTGTGGCTAAAGGATATAAGTAAAGAAAGCCTTATTTCCCAGCTTCCTTCCAGGTGCCCATATACCTACGAAGAAGCCATGACAAGAGACCTCAGGAGGGAGCTTTGAAATATTGCAAAATTTCAGACCGCTATTTAAAAGCCCTTTGCAAAAGTGCAAAAGTTAAAAAGGGCTTGACAAAGGCTTTCTTATCTGCTATCATATAGCCATCAAAACCTTTAAAGGAGGGTACCAACATGAGGAAGAGCCTACTTGCGGTAGCAGCCCTTATGGGTGCGGGAATAATTCTGCCTCAAAAGGCAGAAGCAGTTGCCTTTAAGGTAGCCGAAGACGTAAGCGGAAATATGGGCTTTAAGGCTCAAATCTGGGGACAGTATCTGGGTGAGAGGACCAGCGGAAATAAGAGCGCTCTTGACTTCAGCTTAAACAACGTAAGGTTCTATGCAAATGGAAGGGTAGGCAAGCACATGTACTTTTTCTCCAATATGGATTTTGCAGCTGCAAGTGCAAGAGCTACTGACGCTGCTATAGGTCTCAAGTTTATGGATGAACTCAATGTCCAGGCAGGTCTTTACAGAACACCCTTCTCAAGGGCAGCTCTTACAGACAGCTATACATTTCTTATACCTACAGGCTACTTTTACGGCGGTCTTGCAGTTGATGCTCCTCTGCAGGGTCCAACCAGATACAGGAACGCAGGTCTTACCGTATGGGGTGATATAGCTGATGCAATGGTTAAATACTATGTAGGTATATTTGATGGTCCTTACAACAATAGCACAGGCAATCCTGGCAAGGATAATCTCATGTACTCTATAAGGCTTCAATTCACACCTACTATGCTTGGGTTCAAGGGTGAGAAGGGCTATGGTCTAAGGGATACATATCTTGGTAGACAAAACGTGCTATCCTTTGGTGTTGGCTACGCAACTCAGAAGTGTGGAAATACAAGTGCTGGAGCATGTAATACAGGAGCTGGTGCCCTGTCCTTTACAACAAAGGCATGGACAGTTGATGCAAAGCACGAACAAAAGTTTGGAACTCTCATAGCCAACTGGGAAGCTGCCTATTTTGATGTAAAGGATATAAACACTGCAAAAGATGACAGGAAGGGCTTTTATCTCCAAGTGGGTGGTATATATGACCAGGTTGTGGGTATAGGAAAACCTGGACTTGCTCTCAAGTATGACTACTCAGAGGATAAGCCAACTACTGGTGCAAAGACAAAGTTCAAGAGATTCGGTGGAGCCGTTAACTACTTCCTCAAAGGTCAGGATGCTCTCATACAGCTTGCAGTGGACAGCGTTGACAGACCAGCAGGTCAGAAAGACTACACCAATGTAACTCTCGCCTTCCAGGTTCAGTTCTAAAAAGCCTCTGACCTTTCTCAGCCCCGCCCTGTGCGGGGCTTTTTTGTTTTTATACGCCTGTATGGGACAGAATAAAAAACCTGAGGGGTTCCGCACATCTGAAAGTGAAGAGAAACTCTCTATTATGGAAAAGGTGCCTGAGTATCTGAAGTCTGAAACTTCGTGGAAAGCATGTAGAGGACAGAGGCGCCTGCAGTGGCAAGCAGGAAAGCGCTTTTCACAGACAGCTCAAGTCCAAACTGAAAGTCAAAAGCAGAGAGTAGGCTAACTACCTTAAGGATTAGCTTTCCTATGAGCTCAAGGGGGAAGGTAGGAAGGCTGAAAAAGGTAAGAAGCTCAAGGACTCCGTAGGCGGTGAAGGGCAGGAAGAGGTATCCCACCACTGGGCTAAAGAGCACGCTTCCAAGGCTTGTATGGGTAAAGGACAGCAGAAGGGGAGAAACTCCCATAAAGGCAAAGAAAGAAACCGCAAAGGGCAGGACTAAATGCCGGTAAGTCTGCGAGCCTTCTGCTGGCAGGAGCCTGAGACCGAGAACTATGTATAGAGTGGCAAAAAAGGAGAGCCAGAAGGAAAAGGAATGGGAAAACTCGGGCTCAAACAGGAGCAGAAGAGAGCCGGAAAAAAGAAGTATACCCAGAGAGTTGGGTCTTCCTTCGTAGATTCTGACCAGCACCCAGAGAAGGAGCATAAGCCATGCCCTGAGAACGGGAGGCTCTGCAGGGACAAGAAAAAGCACATACAGGCTCACTCCGGCTATGCCGAGTAGCATGCCGTAGGGATAGGGCAAGAGGTATTTCAGGGTCAGAAAGACCATTCCCACATGAAAGCCAGATATGACAAGGAGATGAACAAGGCCGGTCTTTAGAAAGTAATACTGAAGGTCCTGAGGCAGTGTGTCCCTTGCCTCACCAAAAAGGTAGGTGAGCACCAGAGCCCTCACCTGTGGGTCTTCTATTTCCCTTTCCGCCTTCTTTATAAACCTGTCTCTTACCGCCGGCTGGAGAAAATACACTTCCTCTATGTCTCTGTAGCTTCCAGATATGTGTATGTAGTCGCCCTCTGCCCTGACTCTAGCGTAGAGCAGAAAGGTCTTTGAGGGGATGTCTAGGCTACCGTAGAGGGTCAAATACGCCTCCCTTCCCCTTAGGTCGTGGAGCTCTCCCTCAAGCACCTTCACCTTCAGCCTGAGCCTCTCCGGGAGTGCCACTGGCACGCTCACAGCCTTTATTAGAAGATGTCCCTCCTCCTCAAACCACAGGTATCTCCGATCCTCCTGAACCCTCCAGAGGGCTACGAAAAGAACTACAAGGAAAAGAGCTATCTGAAGAAGCTCACCTCTTTCTGGCAAGGAGAAGGTAAACAAGCCCGAAAAGCCTTCTCTGGACTTCAACCACCTCAAAGCCTCCCTCCTCAAGCTCTTTTTCCACCTCCTCAACTCTCAGAGAGTTTTCAAGAGAGTGTATAAAAAAGTCCCACTTTTCCCTTCCAAAGAGCACAAGCCCGAGTGGCTTTAGAGGATATTTCATCACAAGGATAAGAAGCGGAGTGAGAGAGAACCTGTTTATGTCAAGAAGTGCAAGCTGTCCCCCCTCCTTCAGCACCCTCTTTGCCTCCTGCAGGAAGGCTTTTCTGCTGAGCAGATGTCTGTAGACAAGAGACAGGGTCATAGAGCCAAAGACTTCATTTCTGTAGGGCATGTTCTCCGCATCACCCACCACGAACCTGCATGCTCTGCACTTTGTTTTTGCAACCTTTAGCATTTCCAATGAAAGGTCCATGCCCACCCTGAGCCCTCTGTTCTGAGACTTGAGGAGCACCTCACCCGTGCCCGTGCCCACATCAAGCCTGTGTCCCTCAGGGGAAAGCATACTAAGAAGCTCTCTCTGCCACTGGTCAATCCTTTTGAATGTAATCAGGTTCAGAAAAAAGTCGTATTTTCTGCTTACAGAGGAAAATACATCCTCAACCGTCTTCTTAGTTATCATATCCTGCCTGAACCACAAGCACCCTGGGATGCCTTTCCTGAAGCACCTCTGGAATGTTTACACCCACCACAGGGATGGTTTCCATATTGTAGACTTTTGAGATGACCTTAGCTCTTTTGAGGGCTCTTTCTGCATCCTTGTCCTCAAGGGTGTAAGAGACTTCCACCGCAAGCATGACGTCTCTACCATCTTCTATCTTTGCCCTTATGAGAACATAAAGGCTAATCGCGTCCTTTCTTTCTTCTTCGGTTATCAGCCCACCATCTACCGCATCCTCCAGCCTCTCAGACCACTCTTCCACAGGCACAGCTCTGACCCTCCTGAAATACCTTCCAAAGTATGCCGGTGCCCTTTCTCTTACCTTCCTTTCTAAGTTATCTCCCTCAAGGCTTACCACATCCACCTCCAGTTTGCTCACCTTATTTTTAAGTATAGCGACATCACGCTCAAGCCTCTTCTGACCTTCTTCCAGCCTTTCAACCCTTCTGGCAAGAGGTCTGAAACCCTCCTCCACAAACCTGTCAAACTTTTGAGGTAGCCTCAGAAGCTCGTAGGTGAGAATAAGGGAGGTGAGCTGATGAGCCCAGTCGGGGTTTTCTCTGAGTGCCTGCAGTATGTCGTAAAAATTCCTTATTATGTATTCTTTGTGCTTTTCTTCAACAGCCATAGCATAGAATATTCTATGCTTTTTCTGAGCTTACACAAGTAGTTCTACAAAGGTGAGTATTCTATCTCGGGTCTTGTCCCTTCTGTAAGATGGCAGGCTATCGTGGCATATGGTGCATACACCGTGCTGAAAAAACTTTCTTATACCCCCTCTTTTCAGCCTCAGGATGGCTTCTGACTGCGTATCCATGTAGTGCCCGCCGTTTCTGATTTGAAGACTTAAAAAGTATCCTTTAAACTCCTCACCCACCTCGTAGCAGCACGCCCTCGCAGAGGGACCTATAAAGGCAAGGTAGTTCTCAGGTGGCTCAAGCGGTCTCAACCTTTCAAGGACCTTCTCAATTATACCATCCCTCAGCCCTCTCCAGCCTGCGTGAACAACCGCCACCGCCTTTTTCCCTAAAAGGGCAACCGGCACGCAGTCCGCAGTCCTCACACCTATCTTAAGTCCCCTCCTCTGTGTTATGAGGGCATCCCCCTCAAGCCCCTGCACAAAATCCTCAACCAGAAAAACCTTTGAAGAGTGAACCTGTCTGAGCGTGACTACATCAGTGTCCTCCTCCCACCACTTGAGGACAACCCTTGCGGTGGGAGTCTGGAGTGAAAATATCAGAGCCTCTTTGCCTTTTCTGAGGTTCTGCGTATGCATTCCATTATTATGCCCTTAAAACCCCTTTCTTCAAGCACCTTTATGCCCTCTATGGTGGTCCCGCCGGGAGAGGCGACCTTTGTAAGCCACTCCTCCGGGTTGCCACCAAGCCTTTTGAGAAGTTCACAGGAGCCAAGCACCATGTCTATGGCCATGGACTTTGCCTTCTCGTAAGAAAAGCCCTCCATCACGCCCGCAAGGGCAAGGGCATGCACGAAGCTGAAGACAAAGGCCGGACCTGAGCCTGCAAGGGCCGTGAAAGCATCAAACAAACTTTCCTCAAGTTCGTAGAGATTTCCGCAGTGAGAAAAGAGCCTTATAAACTCTTCCTTTTCCTCTTCGCTTATCTCAGCACAAGCAAAGGCTATGGTTGCCTTACCCACAAGAGCGTTTATGTTGGGCATGAGCCTTATGAGCTTTTCCGCCCCGCTCAGCTCCTTTAGCCTCTCAAGGCTCAGACCAGCCACCACGCTTATGAGCATCTTCCCCTCAAGCCTACCGCTGAGCCTTTTCATAACACTCTCCACATCCTTTGGCTTTACAGCCAGCAGGAGCCACTGAGAACCTCTGAGAAGAAAGTCAAGGTCTGATGCCACGCCAAAACCCTCAGAGAGTGCCTCTGACCTTTTCTCTTCGCTTATGTCGTATACAAGAACCTCCGCATGTTCTCTCAAAGACCTTGCAAAGCTTTCCCCCATGTTTCCATATCCTATTATTCCAAGCGTCATTTCTATCTCCTGAGCTTTGATATCAATCTCTCCCAGAAGCTGGGAGCATAGGGCTTTATATCCAGAGGAAGTCCTGAAAGAGCCCTTGTGAGGTCCCTTGTGAGGTCCTCGTTAAATGGGTTCTGATTTACTATGTTCCTTATTATCTTCGGATTGTATCTTATACCACCCAGATATTTTGTCTCCGCAGAGGTAAACTTTTCACACACCACTCTTATGCTTTCGTAAACCTTGAGGCTCTCTTCATAGCTGCTTACCTTGTTTATAAGCACATAAAACTCTTTTACCCTCTCCTCCTGATTTAAAACCTTTATGAGCCCATAGGCATCTGCTATTGCTGTAGGTTCGGGTGTGGTCACTATTACAGGTATGTGGGAGGAGGAGACCAGGGCTGTTGTGTCTGAGTGTATGCCCGGAGGCGTGTCAAATATTACCCAGTCGTAGTTTCTCTCCGCATATTCCTGAAGTTTGAAAATGAGGTTTCTGAGCTGTGCAGGCGGCAGGTTTACCAGTTCTCTCACTCCGCTACCGCTGGATATGAAGGCAAGGTTTTCCTCTATGGGAACAACAACCTCTTCAAGAGGGGCTTCGCCCATAAAGAAATGGTATAGGTTCTTTGCTGGCGTTATCCCCAGCATTATGTGCACGTTGCTAAGTCCAAGGTCTCCATCCACTATGAGGACCTTTTTGCTGTTCCTCCCTATTATTCTTCCCATGTTTATGGTTATGAGGGTCTTGCCCACTCCTCCCTTTCCGCTTGCCACCGCTATGTATCCCGTTTTCTTTTCCTTTCCTTCCACGCTCATGAGATGAAGAGCCTGAGCCTCCATCAGTGCACCTCTAAGAATATCTTAGCCATGTAGTCGTAACTAGCCATCACCATGTCCTCAGGAACCCTCTGACCGGTCGTAAAACAGAGTATAGGCATCTGAGTTCTGTAGGCAACGTTTATGGCAGTGCCAAAGTAGCCAGTTTCATCCAGCTTGGTAAATATGAGACCTGACGGTTCCACCACGCTGAAGCTCTCTATTATCTCATACTGAACTCTCTCTTCCGTGTTTGCACTCAGAGTTATGTATGCCTTCAGAGCTGGCAGTTTTGCAAAAAAGGGCACAAGCTCCCTTATCTTTATTTCATTATATTGGCTTCTTCCGCCTGTATCTACAAGGACCACATCAAGGGAAGAGAGCTCTCCTATACACTCCCTGAGCCTGTAGGGCGTATCCGCAACCCTGAAGGGGAGTTCCATTATGTTGGCGTAGGTCTGGAGTTGCTGGACAGCGCCCACCCTGTAGCTGTCTATGGTTATAAGCCCCACACCCTTACCCCTTTGCCTGAGCATGTGCGCCAGTTTCGCTATGGTGGTTGTCTTGCCAACACCTGTGGGACCAAGAAGGACCACAACGCTGAAGCCCTCTTCGGGGAAGTTCTCCACAAGCCTTATGTTCTTGCTAAAAGCCTCCACAAGAGATTCCATGTTTTCACCCTTCAGGTCAAGCCTTTTGAGTTCAAAATCATACCCGCAGGCGGATTCCACTATCTTCTCTGCTATATCCCTTGAAACACCCCTGTTTATGAGTTTGTTCATCAGATATAGCGCCCTGATGGAATACTCTCCCTCAAGGTCGTCCCTTTTTACTTCCTCCTTCTCCGTTTTCTGCCTTTTGACAAGCTCCATAACTTCTCTGAGGTTCTCTTTGAGTCTGTTTATCTCCTGATATAGGGTCTCCTCCTTCTTTAGCTCTACAGAAAAGTCTTCTCTGTCTGGTATACCAACAGTTATCTCAAGCTTTGACCTTCGGGGAAAAGGTAGAAAGGGGAGGAGTTTCTGCTTTATCACCCTTGTGGAGAGTATTACCGCCTCTGAGCCATACAGAGCCCTAACTTCCTCCACCGCCTCCTGAAGAGAATCCACCACCAGTTTTTTAATCTTCATCTATAACACCTATGACCTTGAGGTTCAGCTGTCTGTCAAGTTCATTATAAGACAGCACGGTGAGGTTTGGCATGTAATTTTCAAGAACCTTTCTTACATGCCTCCTTATGGAGCTTGAGGTTATGAGAAGGGGCAGAGCCTGATACTGGGTGAACTTTGAGATTTCTCCTGAGAGCTTTGGATATACTGTGTTTATGAGAAGGTCAAGAAACTCGTCCTCCCTTCCCTCCTGCACAAAGGCGGTTAGCTTCGCCTCAATCTTTGGCGATATTATCATAGCATACAGGGTTCCGTTGGTGGAGTATAGCCTTGTAATTCTTTTGGCAAGTCTCTGACGGACATACTCGGTTAGAAGGTCCGGGTCTCTTGTCTGTTCTATGTAATCTGCAAAGGTCTCCAGTATAGTAAGGAGGTCGTTTATGGGAATGCCCTCCCTGAGAAGGTTCTGGAGCACTCTGTGTAGCACTGAGACTGGCACCACATCCGGCACAAGACCCTGAACTGCCTTTGGGTATTTCCTTGAAAGGTTCTCCACAAGCTCAAGCACCTCAGCCCTCCCCAGTATTTCGTGAAGGTTCCTCTTTATGGTCTCGCTTATGTGAGTTATCATGACGGTAGATATATCCACCACCATATAGCCCAGCTTCTGAGCTCTGTCTTTTAGCTCTTCCCTTATCCAGTAGGCTTTCAGCTTGAAGGAGGGGTCCTTTGTCTCTATGCCCTGAAGTGGCTCTCTTGCATTTCCTAGGTCTATGGCAAGCCAGTGCCCGGGGACTATCTCAAAGGAGTCCACCTCTATACCCCTTATGAGTATGCGATACTGGTGAGGTCTTAGCTTAAGGTTGTCCCTTATGTGAACGAGAGGTATGACCACCCCATACTCACTGGCAAGCTGTCTTCTTACGGTTTTTATCCTGTCGGGCACATCTCCACCCTGAGATTCATCCACGTAGGGTATTAGTCCATAGCCTATCTCAAGGGCTATGGTTTCCGGCTGGGTGGGTATCTCTTCTTCCCTTTTCTCCGCTGGAGGTTTTTTCTGCTCTTTAAGCATCTCCTCAAGTTTTCTCAGTTCCTCCTGTTTGAGGGCTCTGCTCAGGGCGTAATAGAGCCCTCCCAGCAAGCCTGCCATGAAGAAAAAGGGTAGCTTTGGAAAGCCTGGTATGAGACCTATAAACACAAGAAGTGCGGAGGAAAAGAGAAACACCCTCGGCTCTTTTGAAAACTCTTTGAAAAGTGCTTTCCCCAGCTCTTCCTTTGAAGAGGACTTGGTAACCACTATTCCTGCAGAGGTGGAGAGCATGAGGGCAGGTATCTGGCTGGCAAGCCCCTCACCCACAGTAAGCAGTGAATAAGTCTTTATGGCATCGGAAAAGCCCATCCCTTTGAAGACAAGCCCCACAAGGAGACCCCCCACAAGGCTCAGGAAGAGTATGATGAGTGCCGCTATGGCATCTCCCCTTATGAACTTACTGGCACCATCCATGGAACCAAAAAAGCTCGCCTCCTGCTCAAGTTGAGCCCTTCTCCTTCTGGCTTCTTCTTCGGTGATTAGCCCTGCGTTGAGGTCTGCGTCAATGCTCATCTGCTTTCCTGGCATGGCGTCAAGAGTAAAGCGCGCAGCCACCTCAGAGACCCTCTCCGCACCCCTTGTTATGACGATGAAGTTTATGACTATAAATATGAGGAAAACGATAAGCCCCACCACCACATCACCACCCACAACAAAGGTCCCAAAGCCTTCTATGATATGCCCGGCAGCTGATGTGCCTTCATGACCGTAGAGGAGTATTCTCCTTGCCGCCGCTATGTTGAGAGACAGCCTCAAAAGCGTCCCGAGGAGCAGTATACTGGGGAAGGCTGAAAGCTCAAGGGGTTCCTTTATAAATGTGGTAAGCACCAGCACCGTCATGGAAAAGGTTATGCTAAGGGCAAGAAGAAGGTCAAGGAGAAGGGCTGGAACGGGTAAGATTATGGCACCCAGTATGACCACAAAGGCCAGAATTACCCACCCTTCCCTCAGGTTCATGAAGTATAATTTTAAGCCCCATGCGCTGGAGCAAATACTTCTGGTATACATCAAAGGAAGAGCCTGCGGATGCAGAAGCCCCCTCTCACCGACTTCTTCTCAAAGCTGGCTTTATAAAACAGGTCTCTGCTGGCATATACGAGTTTACACCTCCGGGCGTGAGAGTCCTCAGGAAGATAGAAGACCTTGTCCGCAAGGAAATGGACAGGAGCGGAGCTCAGGAGGTGCTTCTGACGGTCCTTAACCCTTCAGAGCTCTGGAGAGAGACTGGCAGGTGGGAGCTATACGGCAGGGAGCTCTTTACTCTCAAAGACAGGAACGGCAGGGAATACTGCCTTGGACCAACCCATGAGGAGGAGATAACGGACCTTGTGAGGTCCTTTGTAAACTCTTACAGACAGCTTCCGGTGGTGCTCTACCAGATACAGGTCAAGTTCAGGGACGAAAAAAGACCACGCTTTGGTCTCATAAGGGGAAGGGAGTTTATCATGAAGGACGCCTACTCCTTTGACCCTGATGAGTTTTCTGCCATGATGTCCTACGAGAGCATGAAGTTTGCCTACGACAGGATATTTAAAAAGCTCAGGCTCAAAACTTTGCTGGTGGAGGCTAGCGTGGGAACCATTGGCGGTAAGAGCTCTCACGAGTTTGTGGCTCTTACACCCTACGGAGAGGCGAGGGTAGCCTATTGTGAGAGCTGTGGCTACGGAGCAAACGCAGAAATAGTCAAGCTTCCAAAGCCTCAGGAGGAGATAGAAGAGGAGCTTCCCCTCAGGGAGACGGAGACGCCGGGCACGGACAGCATAGAAAAGCTCTCTTCTTTCCTTGGAATTCCCGCAAAGAAAATAATAAAGGCAGTGCTCTATATGGTCAATGGCTCAGAGCCTGTAATGTTTCTCATAAGGGGGGACAGGAATGTGGATGAAAACAAGGTGGAGGCAGTGCTGGGCACGGAGAACTTCAGGCTTGCGGAAGACCACGAGGTCTGGGAGCTTCTCAAAACCAGAAAGGGCTTTATAGGACCCTTTAACCTTCCACCTCAGGTAAAAGTATATTGGGACAACTCCACCTACGGTCTGAAGAATGTGGTGATAGCCTTCAACAAGCCCGATTATCACTATGTGAACGCAAACCCCGGGAGGGACTTTCAGTATGGGGAGTTTGTGGATGTGTGTCAGGTAGAGGAGGCAGACCCATGTCCCAAGTGTGGCTCAGCCCTTAAGGTAAGTAGAGGGCTTGAGCTGGGGCACATATTTCTCCTTGGAACAAGATACTCTGAGCCCATGAGGGCATACTACACGGACCCTCAGGGTCAGGAAAAGCCCATCATCATGGGCTGCTATGGCATAGGTATATCAAGGTGTATATCGGCCCTCGTGGAGCAGTATAATGATGAAAAGGGCATAAAATGGCCCACCACAGTGGCACCCTTTGAGCTGGACATCATATGCGTAAACCCCTCAGACCCCCAGCAGAAGGAAGTGGCAGAAAGGCTCTACATGCTGGCAGAGGAGCACGGCATAGAGACAATATACGACGACAGGGACGAAAGCCCTGGCTTTAAGTTTGCAGATGCAGACCTGTGCGGTTTCCCCTACAGGCTTGTGGTGGGCAAAAAGGTAAAGGAAGGAAAAGTGGAGCTCCAGAGCAGACACACGGGCGAGCGGTGGGATGTGGAGATAGAGAAGGCTGTAGAGAGCGTAAAGGAGCTCGTGCAGAGGGACAAGATTTAAAGGCGTTACGAAACTTCAAACCTTTTTACTCTTTCATCCTTTGTAAGCTTTTCTAAGCTCTTGTTCAGTTCATTTCTGCTCATGTCAGTTTCAAAGCTCACCTTTAAGAGATTACTTTCTCTCTCAACGCTCCGAATCCTCACATTACCAAAAGTTTCTTTGAGATAGTCCAGAGGTTCTTCTATGCCCTCAAGGGTGAGGCTTATCGTCTGACCAGCGGGCACGCCCATGAATTCCTTTTCTATCCTGCTCATCAAGGAAAGGGTAAAGAGAAGAAGTGCTGTTGAGAAGAGAGAAAGAATGTACATGCCAGCACCAACCGAAAGACCTATCCCTGCAGTGGTCCAGAGGCTCGCAGCTGTCGTAAGGCCCTTTATGGACACGCCTATCCTTATGATAGCACCTGCCCCGAGAAAACCTACGCCTGTAATAACCTGTGAGGCTATCCTTGAAGGGTCCGCACCCTGTCCATACTCTTGGGTTATGTATATGGAGAGAAGGCTCATGAGAGAAGAGCCGAGGGCAAGCACAGAGTGAGTCCTGAAGCCTGCCGGCTGCCTTCTCCTTTCCCTCTCGTATCCAATAAGAGAGCCAAGAAGGAAGGCAATGACAAGTCTCAGTATCCCCTCCCATAAGGGAAATGGGAGAGTTTCTACCAGCTTCATCAGACTATTTTAACCCTGATTGACTAAGCTCATCGGAGGGCTATATTTAATGAATAAACATTCAGGAGGTCATCATGTGTCAGGAGTGCGGATGCTCCGTAAACCACGGCCACGAACATAACCAGAGGGAAGAGGTTAGCCTCTTCAGGAAGGTTCTGGAGAAAAATGACCTTCAGGCAGAGGAAAACAGGGAACACTTCCATGAGCACGGCGTCTTTGCCATAAACCTCATGTCCTCGCCGGGTGCTGGCAAAACATCACTACTTGAAAGGACTATAGAGCTTCTTCAAGATTTCAGGATTGGGGTCATAGAGGGGGACCTGGAAACGGACAGGGATGCCCAGAGGATAAAGGCAAAGGGTGCACCTGCGGTGCAGATTACCACGGGCTCTGCCTGCCATCTGGATGCCTTTATGGTTCATGAGGGACTGCATCAGCTACCCCTTGAGGAGCTTGACATAGTCTTTATAGAAAATGTGGGAAACCTCGTGTGTCCCGCAAGCTACGATGTGGGAGCACATATGAACGTGGTTCTCCTCTCTGTGGTGGAGGGTGATGACAAGCCAGAGAAGTATCCCGTCATGTTCAGAAATGCCCAGCTCATGGTAATAACAAAGACAGACCTCCTGCCCTACACGGACTTCAGCATGGAAAGGGCAACAAGGTCTGCAAGAAAGGTAAACCCCTCCATAGATGTGATAAGGCTTTCTGTAAGGACGGGAGAAGGCATGGATGAGTGGCTTGAATATCTTCGCTTCAAGGTGAGAGCCTTCAGGAGAAGTATGGTATGAAGGTCTTCTGGCTTCAGAGGCTCACCTGCTGTGGAAACACCCACTCCTTTCTGAACTACGAGAGCCTGAATACACTTCTGAAGAGAGTTGAGCTAATCTACCATCCCAGCCTTTCCCAAAAGCCTCAGGAAGAGGCGGTTGAGGAATTGCTCAGAAGAGGTGAGGAGTTTGACATACTTCTGGTGGAAGGTGCGGTAAGAAGGGATGACAGGGAAACTCTGGAGCTCTGCAGACTTGCAGGCTATGTGGTGGCGGTGGGCAACTGTGCTGTCTACGGAAACATCCCCGCCCTTGCGAACGCCAATGTGTGCGGTCTTGGCTACAGGTTTAAGGAAAAGGGAGGGCTTCTGGGTGAGGGTTTCAGGTCAAAAGGGGGTCTGCCCGTGATAAACCTTTCTGGCTGTCCTGCTCACCCCGAGTGGATTGCCGGCACACTGCTCATGCTTTCAGAAGGCATAAAGCCGAGGCTTGACCAGTGGGGTAGACCTGAAGAGTTTTACTCCTCCCTTACCCACTGGGGATGCACCAGAAACGAATACTTTGAGTGGAAGGTGGAGGCTCAGGAGCTTGGCTCAAAAAGGGGATGCCTCTTTTACCACTTTGGCTGTAGAGGTCCGCTCAGCTACAGCTCCTGCAACACCATACTCTGGAACGGGGTGAACTCAAAGACGAGGGCTGGGACTTCCTGCTTTGGTTGCACCGAATACGACTTCCCACGCACAGGACTCTGGGAGACAAAGCAGTATGCGGGTATACCCGCAGAGCTTCCCATAGGAGTTTCCAAAAGGGGATACATAATGCTCTCGGGCGTTGCCAAGATGTTCACACCGGAGAGGCTAAAAGGTGAGGCTTGAAAACTTAGAGCTTCCAAGGGTTGAGGGGGAGGCAAGGCTTGAGCTCCTCTGGAAGGATGGTGTTGTGGAGGATGCGAGGGTCTGCATCACCTCCATAAGAGGCGTAGAGAAGGTGCTTATGGGCAGGCATTACATGGATGCCCTGGTGATAACGCCAAGGGTGTGTGGCATATGCGGGCACGCCCATCTTATGGCTTCTGTCACGGCTATAGAAAAGGCTCTCGGCGTAGAGCCAGCACAGAAAGGTCAGTTGGTGAGGAGAATAACCCAGAGCCTTGAGATTCTGCAGAACCACATAAAGTGGTTCTACCTTTTCCTGATGCCCGATTTTGTCCTTTTAGAGAAAAGCGTGAGGGAGTTCTATGAGCCCTTCAGGGGCAGGAGGTGGCAGGATGCCATAAAGGTGGCTTCAAAGATAGCAAAGGGCATAGCCCTCTTTTCAGGTCAGTGGCCCCACTCTTCCTATGCAGTGCCGGGGGGCATAACCTCAGAGCCCTCGGCGAAAGAAGTTACCACCCTCAGGCAGATACTCTCCGAGCTCAGGGACTTCTTTCTGAAATATACGGTGGGCATGGAAGAGGGTGAGTTTATCAGCTGTCTGAGGGAAGGGAGCTGGAGAAGGCTCGGGGGCGATGCGGGGCTTTTCCTTGAACTCTCCCACAGGGAGGGGCTTCTGGAGGCTGGCAGGTCTTACGACAGGTTCATAAGCGGTGGCTCTCTTTACTTTCCCTGTGGTTATTTCATGAAAAGGGTTGTGCATGGAAAGCTAAGAGTTGAACAGCTTCAGGAGCTTGAGAGCAGTTCCTACAGCGGGGCAAAGCCCGTAAGATACAGGGGCATGCCCTTTGAAACTGGACCCCTTTCAAGACAGCTCATAGCCGGAAACCCCATCACAAAGAGCATGCACAGGGAGCTCAGAGATTCCTTTGCGGTGCGTGTGATGGCGAGAGTTCTGGAGGTATGGAGCTTAACAGAAGCCATAGAGGAGTGGACGCAGAGGCTGAAGGAGGTTCTGCATGAGAGGTCCACGAGCCTTGGAAGATTTCCTTCAAAGTTCAGTGGTAGGGGATACGGCGTGGTAGAGGCTGCGAGGGGCACCCTCATACACAGTGTAAGCGTAAAGGAGGGCACGGTGCAGGAATACTCCATCATCACACCCTCCCAGTGGAACCTCGGTCCAAGATGTGAGAACTTTCTGGGGGTTGCGGAGAGGGCAATCCTTGGTCTGAAAAGTCCACTTCATGCTCAGATGGTGCTCAGGAGCTTTGACCTGTGCTCCGTATGCACAACACATTGAGGTAGAGCTATGAAGAGAATAAGGCTTTCTGAAGGTGGTGGTGGAGAAGAGAGCTGGAGGCTCATAAGGGAGCTCTTTCTCAGATACTTTGAAAACCCAGTGCTCTCAGCCCTTGAGGATTCAGCCCTTCTCCAGCTCAGTTCAAAGGTTGCCTTTACCACGGATGCCTTTACCGTAAAGCCCCTATTCTTCAGGGGCGGGGACATAGGAAAGCTGGCGGTGGCGGGCACTGTAAACGACCTTGCGGTGATGGGTGCAAAGCCCCTCTACCTCTCTGCCAGCTTTATCATAGAGGAGGGCTTTCCCTACGAAGACCTCCAGAGGATAGTGGAGAGCATGGCACAGACTGCAAAGGAGGCGGGTGTGCTCATAGTCGCAGGGGATACAAAGGTGGTCCCCTCTGGTCAGGCTGACGGACTTTTTATAACCACCTCGGGCATAGGCAGGGTGGTATACGATGGACTCTCCTGCAGGAGTGTGAAAGAAGGCGACGCCATAATCCTTTCCGGACCCATAGGAGACCACGGTGCCTGCGTGCTGGCACAGAGGGAAGGCTTTGACTTTGGAGAAAACTTCGGAAGCGACTGCCAGCCCCTGTGGGACCTTGTGGAGCACCTTCTCAGAAGTGGTGTCGAAGTTCATGCCATGAGAGACCCCACGAGGGGCGGGCTATCCGCAGTGCTTCACGAGTGGGCTAATGCTTCGGGCGTATCCTTTCTGGTGCAGGAGGACAGCATCCCCGTAAGACAGGAGGTTCTGGGTATATGCGAATTTCTTGGACTTGAGCCCTACCACCTTGCATGCGAGGGAAGGATTGTGGTGGCAGTAAGGGGTGAGGATGCGGAAAGGGCTCTTGAGGTTCTCAGAGAACACCCGAAGGGTAGGGAGGCAAGTCTTATAGGCTATGCGGTAAGACCCGAGGGCAGACCTTCAGTTTTTCTCAGGACTTCCTACGGAACCAGGAGGTTTCTTGAGCCACCCGCCGGCGAGCTCCTGCCAAGGATTTGCTGATGCACGAGTTTTCTATAGTGCAGAGCCTTCTGGAGCTTATTCATGAGCAGGTGAGAATGCACTCCGCAAAGAGGGTTGTGAAGGTTGAGATAGTTGCCGGCGTGCTCTCGGGAGTGGAGCCCCATCTTCTGCAGATTGCCTTTGAGACCTTCAGGCAGGGGACACCCGCAGAGGACGCAGAGCTCCTTATAGAGGTTGAAAAGCTGAAAATCTACTGTAGGGACTGCGAAGGGGAGTTTGAAAAGGACGAGCTCAATGCCCTGTGCCCCCGCTGTGGAGGACTGAACACGGAAATAAGGGGTGGAAGGGAGCTACTGCTCAAGAGCCTTGAGCTGGAGGTAGATTCAAACCCATGACCCGGAGGCTCTCCGTGAGGATAAAAGGTGCAGTGCAGGGTGTGGGCTTCAGACCCTTTGTCTACAGATTGGCTAAGGAGCTTGGGCTTTGTGGTTTTGTGATAAACGATTCAAGAGGCGTGAGCGCAGAACTGGAGGGTCCAAAGGAAAAGCTTGAAGAGTTTCTGCTCAGACTCAGCAGGGAAAAGCCTCCCCTTGCACGCATACACTCGGTGGACCTTCAGTTCACAGAACCCGTGGGATACAGGGACTTTGAAATAAGGGAGAGTTCAGAGGAGGGTCAGAAAGAGGTCTTCCTTCTTCCCGACATGGCAACCTGCGAAGACTGCCTCAGGGAGCTCTTTGATCCCTCAGACAGAAGATACCTCTATCCCTTCATAAACTGCACCAACTGCGGACCGAGGTTCACCATAGTAGAAAAGCTTCCCTACGATAGGCCCAACACCACCATGAAGGTCTTCCAGATGTGTCCTCAGTGTAGCAGAGAATACCACGACCCCTCAGACAGACGCTTTCACGCCCAGCCAAACGCATGCCCCCTTTGTGGTCCGTGGCTGAGCCTTTACTCTTCAGAGGGCGAGCTCCTGGCGGAGAGGGAAGAGGCACTCAGGCTGAGCCTTGAACTCCTTAGGGAGGGTAGAATACTTGCGGTCAAGGGTATAGGGGGCTTTCATCTTATGTGCGATGCTACAAAAGAAGAAACGGTGAGCCTTCTGAGGGAGAGAAAAAGAAGAAGGGAAAAGCCCTTTGCGGTAATGTTCAGAGACCTGGAGCAGGTTCTCCAGTATGCAGAGCCTTCTGAGCTTGAGCTTGCCCTTCTTATGCTTCCAGAGAGGCCCATAGTGCTCATAAACTGCAGAGGTGGGCTTGCCCCCTCCGTGGCACCGGGTCTCAGGAGGGTTGGAGCCTTTCTACCATACACGCCCCTTCATTACCTGATACTCAGAGGGCTTGACTTTCCGGTAGTTGCCACCTCGGGCAACCTTTCGGACGAACCCATAGTCAAGGAGAACCAGGAAGCCCTTGAGAGGCTGTCCAGCCTTGCGGACTTTCTGCTTCTTCACAACAGGGACATAAGGAGAAGGTGTGACGATTCGGTGGTAAAGGTCATAGGTGGACTGCCCACACCCATAAGGCGTTCACGTGGCTATGCACCCATGCCCATAACACTGCCCGCTGAGCTCAAAAGAAGAGTCCTCGCAGTAGGTGGAATGCTGAAAAACACCTTTGCTCTGGGCTTTGCAGACAGGGTAATTCTGAGTCAGCACGTGGGAGACGTGGAAAACCTTGAGACCCTTATGTCCTTTGAGGAGATGGTCTATGATATGATGGGGCTCTACGACTTTGAGCCAGAGGTGGTTGTGTGCGACCTCCACCCGAGGTATGAGACCACAAGATGGGCGGAGGATTTTGCCAGGGGCAGGGGCATACCCCTTCTGAAGCTACAGCATCACTTTGCCCACATTCTTTCCTGTATGGCGGAGAACGCTCTGGAAGGAGAAGTGCTTGGCATAGCATGGGATGGCACAGGATACGGAGAGGATGGAACCCTCTGGGGTGGTGAGTTTCTGCACTGCAATTACAGCTCCTACAGGAGACTCTTTCACTTCAGACCCTTCAGGCTAATCGGTGGAGAAAAGGCTATAAAAGAGCCAAGAAGGGTTGCCCTTTCAATCCTTTTTGAGCTCTTTGGAGAGAAAGCCTTTGAGTTTGACCTGCCCACGCTGAAAGCTTTTGAAGAAAGAGAGCTGAAAAACCTTTACACTGCATGGAGGTCCGGCGTGAACTCACCCCTGACGAGCTCCGCAGGAAGGCTCTTTGACGGGGTTGCGTCCCTTCTTGGACTGAGGCATAAAGTATCCTACGAGGGGCAGGCAAGTATGATGTTAGAAGACCTCTTCAGACCTGAAGTGGAAGACTTTTACCCCTTTGAAATTCTGGAAAACTCCGTTGATTGGAGACCCACAATCACGGCACTTCTTGAAGACAGGGAGAAGGAAAAGGCTCCTTCAAGGTTCATAAACACCCTTGCCAGAATCTGTCTTGAAGTTGCCCGCAGGGCTCAAAGGGATAAGGTCTGCCTCTCTGGGGGTGTGATGCAGAACGACCCGCTGGTAAGCAGGATAAAGGAGCTTTTGGGGAAGGAAGGCTTTAAGGTTTACACTCATCAGAAAGTGCCACCCAACGACGGGGGACTGAGCCTCGGTCAGGCGGTTTATGGGGGTTTGATTAACTTGAAGTTGGCTTGATAAAACTCTCAACCCGCCCCCTGAGCACCTGTATTGATTCCTCCACATCCTCCCTCTGAGCCTTCGCAAGGGACGGAAAGTAGCACACCTCTATGGTCTCCAGTATGGGCTTGTTGTCCCTGTCGTAGAAGACCCCTATCCACACACCGCTTATGCCCGTCTCCCTCCACTCTACGGGCTGTGTATTTGAGGACAGACTTATCTTTACCTGACCTTCGCCAAGCACATCAAGCAGAACCTCCCTGTCCTCTTCCGACAGGGGCAGCTTGTTTATGTATATGATGTGCTCTTCACCCTTTTCGTAAAGGTCTTTGAGTGCTTGAAGCAGCTCGTTGAGTATGGCAGGGGCGTTCATAAGCATGATAGAGCCTCCATATATTCGTTCCACGACTTTATGCCCTCAAGGACCCGCACCTCTTTGCCACCAGAAAAGAGCACAAGAGAGGGTAGTCTATATTTCCTTAGAATTTCTATGTTTTCATCGGCGTTTATGGAATAAAAGTCCTTCTCGGAGAAGACCTTCTGGAGCTCCGGCACCACCACATCCGTGTCAAATATTTCTCTGATGGTGTTCTTTTTAGCTTCAGACCTTATGTAGAGCACGAAGGTTTTTCCGGCTCTTATTAGTTCCTCAAACTCCTGCAGGTTCAACTCTCTCATAGCTTACACCCCACTTCTCCAGCTCTTTAAGCACTCCAGAAACAAGCTCATCGAGCCTTGACTTTACAGTTTCTGAGAGCTCAAGGGATATGTCCAGGCTCTCAGGCTCCATGCCAAGGAGGACAATCTCCCTTGGTGCTCTTCCCAGCATCTGGGCAAGAGCGAGCACTTCCTGAACGCCAAGCTCGTGGGCAGAGACCTTTTTTCTGAAATAAGCCTTTACCTCCTCACCCTCAAACCTGTAAAGAGTGCCGGGGGCACAGCCCCCAAGGACAGCATCCACCAGCAAAAGCCTTTCAAAGCCTTCCATAAAGTAAAGAAGGTCCATGCCAAGTGTCCCACCATCCATAAGCTCCACCTCTGGGAAAAACCTGTAGTTTTTTCTGAGCTCTTCCACAACCCTCACACCGAGCCCTTCGTCGGAAAGCAGTATGTTGCCAACGCCAAGCACGAGAGTTTTCATGTCACATCCTCCACATCCACAGGTGTCTCCTTGAAGTTTTTCATGCCGTTGAACATTGACGACACTTCGCCCTCCTTCTCTATCACATCAAACCTGACCACCATGTAAACATGAACTATCACAAAGAAAACTATAAGCCATGCCACCCAGTGGTGCCACATGTGAACCATAAACTCACCGCCAAGGAGGGGAACAACCCATCCAAAGAGCCTCCCCCAGAAGCCATCGGGGTCAGATAGCCCATACATGGCAAAGCCTGTGATTATCATAAAGGCTATGGCTATGTAGAGGAGAAAATAGGCAAGCCTTGCAAGGGGATTTCTCACATAGGTTCTGTGCCATGGCTTTATAAAGAGGTAATGAAGGAGCATCTCTACAACACCTTTCCAGAAATCAGACCTCCAGACTCTTGGTATAAAGAGCCTGTCTCCCTTATAGAAAAAGGCTATAAAAAGGCGGAAAAGGAAGGAAAAGAGAAGCACATAGCCTGCGGAAAAGTGGACAAATCTCACAAGGTCCATGGTCAGGTTGTGAGCGTAGGCGTAGGTTGCTTCATGTCCCACAGAGCCTATGAAGAAGGGATTTCCTATGTAGAGACCTGTGAGGAAGAGGACGGTTATTGACAGGAAGTTTACCCAGTGCCATATCCTCAGCGAGGGGCTGAAGATGTAAATCCTCTTTACCGTTTCCTCTTTCATGGCTTACCTCCTAAAAACACACTGGCTGTGAGCCCTGAACCCTTATCTCCACTATCTCCCTTCCTTCTGCGTCATACAGGTGCGTGGAGCAGGCAAGACAGGGGTCAAAGGAATGGATTCCTCTGAGGACTTCAAGGGGCTTGTTGACCACCTGCAGGGGTGTGTCCTTCATACACTCTTCAAAGGCACCCTGACCTCCCATGGGGTCCCTTGCTCCACCGTTCCATGTGGTGGGCACAACGCACTGGTAGTTGGCTATCTTTCCGTCCTTTATGACAACCCAGTGTCCAAGGGCACCCCTTGGAGCGTCGGTAAGACCTATACCCTTTGCCTCTCTGGGCCATGTGGAGGGGTCCCACTTTTCGGTGTTTGCCACGGAGGTATCCCCGGCCTTTATGTTGTCGTAGAGCTTTTTCATAAAGTAAAGGTTTGCGGCCACACCTACCTGAGCCTCAAGACCCCTCGCCGCGGTTCTTCCCACCGTAGTGGGTAGCCACACATGGGGAGGCAAGTCAAGCACCTTTGAGACAAAGTCTATCTGTTTGACTATCATTTCATCCATCCAGCTGGGCTTTATATGCCCCTGTTTTACGCCCGTGTAGACCACTATATACCGGGCGAGAGGTCCCACCTCGCAAGGCTTTCCTCTCCACCTTGGAGACTTTATCCAGGAGTATTTGCCCTTCTCGTCAAGATACTTCCAGTGGGTCTTTGTGCCTTCCTTGGGTCCCGTGTAGTTGGGCTCCGTTATACCATCCCACGGGTGAAGCCCCTTCTTTTCGTCAGGATACTTATACCAGGAGTGTGCCACGTATTCCTGAATGACCTCTGGGTCTGCAAAGTCCTTACCTGCAAGTGGATAGAACTTGGCCCTTTCCACACCTTCAGCAAAGTCTTCCACCACGCCGTTGCAGTGGTAGATAACCTGCCTGTGATAGTCTCCGTTCTTTATTCCGCCGTAGGGCTCATCGGGAAACTCACCGTAGCCTATAACCCTCCTCTTGGCAAGACCACCCCCATAGGTCTGCCCCTTCTGAACGTATATATGTCCTATTGCCAGAAGGTCCACGAGATAGAAGAGGTTTACGGCCTCTGCCTGCGTGTAAATAGCATCCTCCACAACCGCAAGCCTTTCAGTGTTCACGGGTGCATTCATATCGTTCAGAGATATGGAGCAGCTCATACCTCCCACTATGTAATGTGGGTGTGGGTTCTTTCCACCGAAGACCACCTGAGGGATAAATATCTCCCTCTGCACATCCAGCATGTTCAGATAGTGAGCAACCGCCATCAGATGAACCTCTGGAGGAAGGAGTTTGTAGTCGGGGTGGTCCCACCAGTGGGCGGCGAATATGCCAAGCTGTCCGCTCTCCACTACCTTCTTTATCTTCTCCTGAAAGGCTCTGAAGTAGCCGGGCGTTGCCTTTGGAAACTTCCTCGGGTATGCCCTCCTTCCAATAGGGTCAGGCATGAGCTCCGCCACGGCTCCATACTTTTCAAGAAGCTGGTTCTGCAAGACCGCAGTCTGCACGGGGTCTGCCTTGAGAGCCTCTATGGGTGAGACCCAGTCAAGGGCATGGAGATGATAAAAGTGCACCACATGGTCATGCACCTGAAGTGTTCCATACATGATGTTTCTTATGTAGTTGGCGTTCTTCGGTATCTTTATTTCAAGGGCATCTTCCACGGCCCTTACTGATGCGTGAGCATGTATGGAAGTGCATACACCGCATATTCTCTGGGCAAAAGCCCACGCGTCTCTCGGGTCTCTTCCTCTGAGGATGAGCTCAATGCCCCTCCACATGGTGCCGGAGGAAACTGCATCAACAACTTTGCCAGATTTTTCATCCACGATAAGCTCAATCCTCAGGTGTCCTTCAATCCTTGTTACTGGGTCTACAACTACCCTTGCCATGGTTATTCACCTCCTCTGTTAGGTTTTGACCTTAGTTTTGATATGACTCCGTGGACAACTGCACCGGCCGCCGCAGCCGCCGCAACGGCCATACCCACCTTGTCGGCGTTGGCTTCTACGCTGGGGACTGGTATGGTGGTGAGCCTATGGTAGAAGGGTCCGTTGTCCCAGAAGTTATCCTCAGAACAACCTATGCAACCGTGTCCTGCCTGTATGGGATAGGAAAGCCCATTATACCAGCGTATGTTTCCGCAGGAGTTGTAGGTGGTAGGTCCCCTGCATCCCACCTTGTAAAGACACCAGCCCTTTTTCGCCCCTTCGTCGTCAAACCTTTCCACAAACTGCCCTGCGTTGAAGAAGGCTCTTCTATAGCAGGTATCGTGAATCCTGTTGCCGTAAAACTGTTTGGGTCTTCCCTGAGAGTCAAGGGGCGGAATAGAGTCAAAGAGCACAAGGTGCATGATGACCCCTGTCATCACCTCTGCGATAGGTGGACAGCCGGGCACCTTTATTATTGGCTTGCCTGTTATAACCTTGTGTATGGGGACTGCGGTGGTTGGGTTGGGCTTTGCCGCCTGCACACAGCCCCAGCTGGCACAGGAGCCCCAGGCTATCACGGCCTTTGCACCCTCTGCGGACTCCTTCAGATGCTTCAGGAAAGGCTCACCGTTCACGATACAGTACATGCCGTCTTCACCCAGGGGTGGGTTGCCCTCCACGGCCAGTATGTAGTTGCCCCAGTATTTCTTGATTATCTCCTTCCTGTGTCTCTCAAGGTCTTCTCCTGCGGCTGCCGAAAGTGTGTCATCGTATTCAAGGGATATCATGCTCAGAACCACATCAGAAGCCAGAGGGGTGGCGGACCTAATAAAGGACTCAGAGCAACAGGTGCACTCAAGCCCATGTATCCATATGACGGGGACTCTCGGCTTTGTCTCCAAAGCTCTGACTACTTCCGGAATCATGGAAGGCGATAATCCCATAAGTCCCGTTATGGTGGTGGCAAATTTGAAAAAGTCCCTTCTGTTTACGCCGTGCCTTTTAAAGGTTTCCCAGAAGGTTTCCATGCTACACCTCCTAACTGAATATTCATTCAAAAATATAACCTGTATCACATAAACAGTCAAGGAAAAAATACTTATAGGGTCTATAAGCGCTTCTAATCTTTATTACTTTTGATAAAAATGTAATAAAAAGTTGCCTGCAGGGTGAGTATGGCTATATTAAGGATGAACGAGCATTCAGGAGGCGAACATGTGCCTTTCTATCCCCTCAAAGGTGGTGGAGCTGAAAGAAGACAACACCGCGGTGGTTGAAACCTTTGGAGCAAGAAGGGTGGTATCCCTTGACCTTCTCCAGGAAGGGGTTTCCGTGGGCGACTGGGTTCTTGTGCATGTGGGCTTTGCCATACAGAAGCTGGATGAGGAATACGCCCTTGAGAGCCTGAAGCTCTTTGAGCAGTTGCTGGAGGAGGAAGATGAAGCTCTTGGCGAACTTCAGGGAAGCTGAGGCGGTAAGGAAGCTTGAAAAGAGCATAAAGAGTGCGGTGGAAAGGCTTGGAAAGACTGTAAGAATCATGGAGTTTTGCGGGGGGCACACGCATACCATAGTAAAGCATGGTATAGACCAGCTTCTGGAAGGCTACGTAAAGTTCATCCACGGTCCGGGCTGTCCTGTGTGCGTTCTGCCCATGCAGAGGGTGGACCTCGCCCTTGAGTTGGCACGCAGAGAGAACCTCATACTCTGCACTTATGGAGATGTGCTCAGGGTCCCGGGCTCCAAGAGAAAAAGCCTCCTTGACCTGAGGGCGGAGGGGAAAGATGTGAGGATGGTCTATTCCTGTCTTGATGCTCTCAGGATAGCACAAGAAAATCCCCAGAAGGAGGTCGTCTTCTTTGCCATAGGCTTTGAAACCACCACCCCCCAGACCGCAGTGCTCATAAAAAAGGCTAAGGAGCTGGGACTGAGGAACCTTTCCGTGGTCTCAAACCACGTGATAACACCGGCTGCAATACAGCACATTCTGAATGCACCTGAGGTGAGAGAATACGGGAAGGTGGAATTAGACGGCTTTGTGGGACCAGGTCATGTAAGCGTCATAATTGGAACAAAGCCCTACGAATACTTTGCAGAGGAATTTTTAAAGCCTGTGGTCATATCGGGCTTTGAGCCCCTTGACCTTATGCAGGCGGTTTACATGCTGGTAAGGCAGATGGGGGAAAGAAGGGCTCAGGTGGAAAACCAGTATACCAGAGCGGTAAGCAGGGAAGGAAACCTGAAGGCTCAGTTGCTCGTGGCTGAGGTTTTTGAATTGAGAAAGGAGTTTGAGTGGAGAGGTCTTGGAAAGGTTCCCTACAGCGCCCTGAGGATAAACTCCCGATACGAGGATTTTGATGCGGAAAAAAGGTTTGAGGTTGAGCTTCCAGAGCCCAGGGAACATCCCGCCTGTATATGCGGAAAGGTTATAAGAGGCGTAGCAGAGCCTACAGATTGCAAGCTCTTTGGAAGTGTATGCACTCCCTCAAACCCTCTCGGCTCCTGTATGGTATCCTCAGAAGGTGCATGCAACGCCTACTATAGATATAGAGGAATAGTATGAGGGTATTACTTCTGTGTCATCGCTTTAACTCCCTTTCTCAGCGGTTCTACTGCGAGCTTTCCGAGGCAGGACATGAGGTATCTGTGGAGCTTGATGTGCATCCAGAGCTCATGATAGAAGCGGTTGAGCTCTTTAGGCCAGACCTTATAATTGCCCCCTTTCTGAAGAGGAAAATACCGGAAGAAATCTGGCAGAATTACACCACTCTAATAGTTCACCCCGGACCCCCGGGAGACAGGGGACCCAGTGCCCTTGACTGGGCAATCCTAACGGGAGAGAAAGAATGGGGCGTATGTATGCTTTCGGCGGTTGAGGAATACGATGCGGGAGACCTGTGGGCTTTCAGAAGCTTTCCCATGAGGATGGCAAGGAAGTCAAGCCTGTATAGGAGGGAAGTAACGGAGGGTGCCGTAGAATGTCTGTGGGAGGTGGTGGAAAGCCTTGAGAGTGGAATGGTAAGAAGGAAACCACAGGGAGGTGGGCATTTCAGACCTGCCCCTGAGAGAAGCCTCAGGATGGTGGACTGGAATAGGGATAGCACGGCGGAAGTTCTTAAAAAGGTTTACTCGGGAGATGGTCAGCCCGGTGCCAAAGCCCTTATAGAGGGAGAGGAATACTACCTCTTTGACGCACATCCTGAAGGCTATCTCAAAGGAAAGCCTGGCGAGCTTATAGCAAGGAGGGATGAGGCAGTATGTATAGGGACTCTGGATGGGGCAGTATGGGTTGGCTATCTGAGAAGAAGGGAAAGGCAGAGTATAAAACTGCCGGCGACAAGGGTTCTTCCAGAGAACACCCTTGAGAGACTGAGGGAGGAGGAGATAAGACCTTGGGAGGAGGTGGATTTTCCCACATACAGGGAAATAACCTATAGAGAGGAAGAGGGTATAGCTTGCGTTGAATTCAATTTTTACAACGGTGCCATGTCTACAGAACAGTGCAACAGGCTTCTGGAGGTGGTAAGATACGCAAAAATAAGGCCCGTAAAGGCTGTTGTGCTTCTGGGTGGTGAGGACTTTTTCTCCAACGGCATGAACCTCAACACCATAGAAGCCTCAGAGAGCCCTGCAGAGGAATCCTGGAGGAACATAAACGCCATGGATGACCTGTGCGAGGAGATACTCACAACGCTTGACAGGTTGACAGTGGCGGGCATAAGGGGCAATGCTGGAGCGGGTGGTGTGTTTCTTGCTCTCACCTGCGACCTTGTGTTTGCAAGAAAGGGAGTTGTGCTCAACCCTCACTACAAGAACATAGGTAATCTTTACGGCTCTGAGTTCTGGACCTATACGCTTCCAAAGAGAGTTGGCTGGGAAAGGGGAAGGGAGATAATGGAAAACCGCATGCCCATAAGCTCTGAAAGGGCTATGGGGATAGGTCTCATTGATGGCGTGTTCGGAAGGACGCCTGAGGACTTTACCCAGGGGCTGAAGGGCTTTTTAAAGAGCTTTGTGAACTCTAAAGACTTTGACAGGTTTCTAAAGGAGAAAAGAGAAAAGAGACTTTCAGATTGGAGCAAAAAGCCACTCAAGACATACAGGGAAGAGGAGCTGGAAAGGATGAGGCTCAACTTCTACGGTTTTGACACAAGCTACCACATAGCACGGTATTACTTTGTCAGAAGGTTTCTGCCCTTCAGAACGCCTCCCTACCTTGCGGTGCACAGAAGACTAAGCTTTCAGAGCCCTCCACAGGTTTTCTGAAACCTCATCCACATAGTCCATAAGCGGTCTGTTAAGAAGTCCCTCCGTATGTAGGAAGACCATGCCCCCGAGGGGTCCCATTATGGTGGTAAAGGCAGGATAGAAGCTCTGGTTTCTGAGTTCCCCCCTCTCCACGCCATCGCTCAGAAAGACCATTATCTCCGTAATGACGCTTGCCACACAGGCAAAGCCCTCACATCCCCCGCTGAAAACCTCCCTGTTTACAAGGAAGACCCTGAGAAAGTAGTTTATGAGCTCGGGCTCCTCAAGGGCTATTTCAAAAAAACTTCTCACAAGAAGCTCCAGCTTTTCCCGAAAGCTTACCTCCGCCTCGTTTACCCTCCTGAGTCTTTCCCCCACCCAGTCGGATACCGTCATCATAATTTCCTTTGCAAGCTCTTCCTTTGATTCAAAGTAGTTATACAGGTTTCCAACGCTCATACCCACCGCCTGGGCTATGTCTGGCATGGTGGTGTTGTAATATCCCTTTTCAGAAAACAGCCTGCAGGCAGTCCTTATTATCTCAAGCCTTTTCTGCTCCTTCAGGCTCTGCCTTTTCATTGTTCTAAAAATTAAATCATAACAGTTTATGGTATAGCTGTATATATCTAGAAGCCAACTGGTAGGCTTCCCTGGCGTCTTCCTCCGTGTAATCTTCCGTTGGTATAAAGTCTGGTTGTCCATAGAAGGCGATTTCCCTCTGACTTCTCAGCCATTTTGTAAGTGCTCTTAACTCCCTAAGGGTCTTTATGAGGTCTTCTGGAAACCTGTGGCTGTTTTCAAGAATAATGTCTATTACATCATGCCACTTTGGGGGTGTTATACCAGACCTGATTAGCATGGCTTTCTGAACAAGCTCAACTATTTCCTGAGCCTCCCTTATAACGTCCGCATAATCTTTTTCTTTCATAAAAAGGTCCAGGGTTTTCAGTCTTATTTCTGCTCGTCTGATATAATCTTCCGCAAGCTCAGGATTTACCATCACAAAACCTCATAGTATGGCATTTTCCCCTTTCTCCTTATAACCCTGCTTTCCATAACCTTCCTCAATCCTTCTGCAAATTTTTCAAAAAATCCTTCCCTGTCATACAGAACTATAAATTCACAATCCCAGAGAAACCACAGAGATTCTCTTAGCTGAGTCCTTTTTATGATTACAGGATTTATCTCCACTGCCTCATCCACACATTCAAAAAACCTCACATACTCCCTTCTACTGCTTTCGTAGTCCTCAACTATAACAAGGATGTCTATATCGGATTCTGGAGAGAAGGTTCCCCTTGCCACAGAGCCGAACACTACAAGGGAAAGGAGGTTTTCCCCAAAGCATCTGATTAATCTTTCCTTTATCCTTTTCAGGATTGCGTAGTATTTTCCTCTGTATCCCCGCATCTTAATAAAATCTTAACACCTGAGGTATAGAATGGAAAACATGAGGATAGCCTTCGTATGCACGGGCAATTCCGCAAGGAGCCAGATGGCGGAGGGCTTTGCCAGAAGGCTGGTAGAAACTCTTGGAATGAACTTTCAGGTATACTCCGCAGGTTCAGACCCGGCAGAGGAAATAAACCCCTTTGCTGTTCAGGTAATGAAGGAGAAGGGCATAGACATATCCTCCCAAAGACCCAAGGGGCTTGAAGCCATACCCTATCAGGAGCTGGACCTTGTTATAACCCTCTGCAACAGTGCAAGACAGACCTGTCCAGTCGTTCCTGGAGCCCAGATGATTCACTGGGACCTTCCTGACCCTGCCGCATACAGAGGCTCTGAAGAGGAAAAGCTGGAGTTTTTCAGAAAAGTCAGGGATGAGATAGAGGAAAGGGTGTGGGACTGCCTTCAGAGCCTACAGCTCAGGCAGGGCAATTCTGCTAAGCTTTGAGAGCTTTACACCTCTTAGACCTCCTATTTTTGTAGCCAGAAGCTCAAGCTCTCCCGCCCTTCCTCTGAGGATGATAACCTCAAGGCAGTTGTAGTGGTCTATGTGAACATGGGTGGAGCACAGCACATTTACATGATGCTCGTGCTGAAGCTCCAGAAGTCTGTGGGTCAGCTCCCTGTCGTGATGGTCGTAGACAAGGCTGAGAACACCTATGACCTCTTCGTTCTCTTCCCATTTTTCCTGAGACAAAAGGTCTCTTATGAGGTCTCTGACCAGCTCAGACCTTGAAGCGTAGCCCTTCCTTATGACTCTTCTGTCCAGCTCCTCAAGAAGCCCCTCAGGAAGAGATACGCAGAAGCGGGTTGTCTTTTCCATCTTCAGAAGATTTTATCAGAAGCTGTGAAGATGCCAGTCGCCTTTACCCCTGTGTCTGTGCAAAAGCCCAGCCCTTAAAAGCCTTTCCCTGTCCCTGAGGAATTCTTCTACGCCCCCGTCGTATACAATTCCGTGGTCTTCACCGAGCACCACAAGCCTGCTACCCAGCTCGCCGGCAAGGCTGAGGTTGTGAGTGGAGGTTACAGTGGTGCAGGGAAGCTCCCACAGCAGGTCCACAAACCAGCCAGTGGTCTTTGGGTCAAGGTGAGCGGTTGGCTCATCAAGAAGAAGAACCTCTGGCTCAAGCACAAGAAGACAGGCAAGGCATAGCTTCTGCTTCTGCCCCGTGCTCAGCTCAAAGGGTGGTCTTTTCAAATGGGGTGTGAGCTCAAACCTGTCAGCCCAGTAAAGGACCCTCTCTCTGACAAGTCCCTCCTCCATCCCCAGCTGTCTAAGAGAAAAGGCAAGCTCATCGTAAACTGTGGGATTAAAGAGCATGACATCGGGGTTCTGAAAGAGGAGAACCACCTCCCTTCTGAACTTCCTCCTGAATTCCCTGTCCTTAAAGACTTTTTCCTCAATTTTACTTCCCATGTAAAGATACTCTCCTCTCTGTGGAAATATGAGGGCATTCAGTAGCTTCAGAAGTGTGCTCTTGCCAGAGCCGTTTATGCCCAGAAGGACCACCCTTTCTCCCTCCCCTACTCTGAAGTTTATGTCCTTCAGGGCGAGTCTGTCTTCGTAGCTAAAAGAGACATTTCTGAGCTCAATCAAGATCAAGCCCCCTTGACTTCATAGCCTCTGCCACCTCCTCTGAGTCTCTCAGAAACCTCTCAAAAAAGTATCCTCCAACACCCTCAGAAAACCTCACAAACTCTTTCCCCTTTATGCCCTCTGGACTTCTGCTTTTCAGAGCCTGCAGAAAGTCCAGAAAAAGCCTCCTGTAGAGAAGTATATAGCTGGATGAGAGCACGAGGAGCTGTGAGAGGCTTCTTGAAAAGCTCAGTGCAGAATACAGGTTTATGCGGGAAAGAGCCAGAAGCGTAAGGAGCATTATGTCAAGCGCCCTCAGGGCAAGAAGGGAAAGGTAAGAGTAATGACCAGTCCACAGGGCGTATGGGACGGATATGAAAAGGGTGGTAAGCAGGGCAAGGGATATAGGCTTTACCCTCCTTCTGAGCCTCCTGCGTGAGGCTGAAGGCATGTGGGCAAGAAGGAGAAGGAAAAAGATAAAAAGCAGGTGCCCGGGGGAGCTGAGGGAAGAAACAAAGACAACACCTGCCATATACAGGAATAGAAGCACTTTATCCTTCAAGGTTTCTCCTCCTGAGAAGACCTACAACCGCCTGAGTTATAAGCCCCTCTACCACTGCAACTGGCAGGTGAGAAAGGGTTATGGCTGGAAGGGTTATTCCGAGAGGATAGGGGAAATAGAGGGCTCTGCCTGATGGGTCTGTGAAGAGGTAGGGGTGCACGCCCAGCAGAAGGGCTACAGAGAGGGCAGAAAGGAGGGTGGAGAAAAAGCCCGCAAGGAAGGGGGCATTGCTCTTTTTTGCAAAAAGTCTGTGGACTGCATAAGAGCTGAAGGCCCCCACAAAACCCATGGCAAGGGCGTTCACCGGGTATGTGGTTATGCCCCCATGGCCGAGCAAGACGGCCTGAAGCAGTAAAACCAGACACATGCAGAGGTATGCAGTCCAGGGACCATACAGAAGGGCAAGGGGTGCAACGCCCACTCCGTGCACCGATGTTCCACCGGGAAGGGGAAAGGAGAGGGAGCTCAGGATAAAGGCAAAAGCAGAAAGAAGTGCAAGCCGTGGTATGCTCCTCTCGCTGAGCCTTTCCTTAAACTTTCTGAAGCCATACAGGGCAAGCCCCATTGACACGGCATAGGCTGGCACATAAACCTGTGGTGCAACAAAACCCTCCGGAATGTGCATGGCTAAAAGATGAGGGAAAGGGTGATTATCAGCCTGTATTTTTCCTTTCCTTCCGCACCCTGTTGCTGGCTCTGCTGGTTGAGGTCCTTCCATAGGGGTAGCTTTACACCCGCTCCGAGGGAAGCCCTCCTGTAGTATAGCCTTCCGCCAAAGACCCCGTATACCACATCCCCTCCAGAGTCTTCCACACTGATCCCATTTTCCCTGTCCTTCTGAAGGTGAAGGTAGTTGAGCTCCGTAAGAAGGTCAAGCCTGAGGGACTTCTCCTGGCTTCTGAAAACCCTGTATACGAGCGCCGTGTTTGCCCTGAATTCGTCCCCGAACCTGTATCTGTCTCCCGTGTTGTATCGGTGCTCAAAGAACTTCAGGTAGCTTGCGTCAAAGACAAAGGTAAGCTCGGGTAGGTTGACCATCTGCTTCGTAGCGGTAAATCCTGCGGTTATGGTGGGCTTTCCAAAGCCGGAAGCCATGTCAGGAGCAAACTCGCCCATATATCCCTTCCTGTTGGCATCACCCGTGGGCAGGCTGACGCCTCCGTAGAGGGTAAAATGCCAGTCCATCATGTCCTCAAGGCTCTCCCTCCTAGGTATAAGCCTCAAACCCCCATCGTATTTAAAGCCCAGCACCGCCATTATGGATGGGTCTGCAAAGCCCCTGCTTGTAAAGCTCCTCTCGCCCCCATCTCTGAGCTCTTTCTTTACGTTGTATGGGGCAAAGACATACAGGGAAAGCCAGGACCTCAGACCGTAGCCTATACCCAGCATCCAGAAATCGGACCTGTCCTTCTGGTCTGGAAAGTCAGAAAAGCTGTATTTCCTCCACCTTACGCTGTCCAGCTTCGTGTAGAGTAGCCAGGAGCCCTCTGGCAGTGTGGCGGAGCTTGAACTCTCAAGGGGTGCACCGGGACCCTCGAGACCCACCGCACCAAGGGACGCAACCCCGTGGTGGGCAAGGGAAAAACCTGCAAAGGATAGCAGTGCGATGAAAACTCTTTTCATCTTTTCCACCTCCCAAAAATCAGACTTATGAGACCAAAAATTCCCAGAAGGTATCCAAGTCCTGAAAGAACCCTTTTATAGCTCTCCGCTGGGCTGTGTCTCTGCTCTGGTCTGCCTGCCCTCAGGCTTAGTTCAAGCTCGGCACCGTGCCCGTCCTGAGAGCTTATTTTCAAAAGCCACAGCCCGTCCCTGTCTGGACAGAAAACCACCCTGCCGAGGGCATCGCTCCTGCCCCTCTGAAAGGGGACTCTGTCTCCCTTTCTGTAGACCTCATACTCTTCGTAGGAAAAGGCGGTTCCGTCCTGAAAGTAAAAGCGCACAAGGATGCAGTTGCCCTCGCTCCTAACTTCCTTTAAAAGCTCGTGAGAAAGGGACACAGAAAGCAGGACAAAGAGCAGTAAAAGGCTCATCTTCCCACCTCAAAGAGAAGGTAGAAGGTTCTGAGCGTGTAATCCGCCCTGCCCTTCTGGTCCTTTTCCCTCACAGAAACCCCTATCAACTGCATGCCCTTCTCTCTCACCCTGAGGTTTATCCTCCCGTCATCGCCAGTGGTGCCCACCACCCTGCCGTTGTGGTATACTGGCACGTCTCTGAGAGCCTTCCCCCCGTAGTAGACCGCCACGGTGAACTTCTGACCAGTTCTCAGACTGGAGGGGTCTTCCAGAAGGGTTATTTCCAGACCGTCGGTGAGGGGTGTTTTTGCCAGAATCCTCCCTTCAATTCTCCTGACCGTCTCCACCGAATACCAGCTCTCTATGGGGTTTTTCACCTCTTCTCTTGGCAGGTTCTTTAAACCCTCGGGAGTCTTTGTCCAGTAGCCACTGGAGAGGTTAGCCTGAACCATCTGGCACTTGCCCCTTAGCCTCACTGGATATTCTGAGACGATTTGAGATGGAAGCCTTCTGCCCTCTGAGTCAAAACATTCAAAGCTGTGAACTCTGCTGGGGTCGTATCTCACCTGTGCCTCCTCACCACTACCCGGTCTGAGATGCCCGTAAAGAAGCACATACTCCCCTCCCCTCTTCTCTATCCATAGCTCGTGAGACCAGCAAAGGCTTAGCAAAAGGAAAAGTATCCAGAGCATTCAGAGCTCCTTATTACAATTTTATCAAAAGTAATATTAATGAATTTTCATTCATATTTCAAGATGATTTATATCATATTTCTCCGAGCTCCACCGCATAATCTCATAGGGAATGATATTCACACACCACTGTCAGATAAAAGCACCACTGGAAAGGGTGCGTGCCTTCTTTAACAGTCCTGTGAACCTTCTCAAGATAACTCCCTTAGGTTTCCTGATGGACTTAAACCCAAAGGAGGAGCTAAGAGATGGTCTGAAAATAGAGCTCAAGTTTATGGGTATAGGGCTTATGGAAAGCCTAATCCGAGACGTGGGTCCCTACGGTTTTACAGACTTTGCTCTCAAAAAGCCTGCTCTCATAAAATACTGGGAACACAGACACCTTCTGATTCCAAAGGGCGATTCAACGGTAATAGAAGACCATCTAACGGTAGAAGCCTACCTGCCTGAGCCCTTGATTGGGGCTTTTTTGAGGCTTATGTTTATACACAGATGCAGGACAATAAGAAAACTGCTGGAATAGAGCCCCAGACTTACGCCCTTGCAGGAACACTTCTGCTTCCCCTTGGGGGTATAAGCTGGTTTTTTGTTCTGCCAGGAGGACTCGCCCTGATGTATGGTATGGCCGGACTTCTGGAGAGGGCTTCTCTTGGAGAGCTAAAAAGGACCTTCGGTGTGGGTCTTCTGCTTGCCATACTGGGGGGCATGTGGGCAAGGCATGTGCTTGACAACTATGGCTTTGAGGTCAAAAGGCTTCTTCTGACCGCTCTGATTTCTGGCGTCGGTATCTACATGCAGTCAAGGTGCTACAGTGCTCTGGCAAGGGTAGAGAAAAAAGACCTCCTTGAAATGGGTGGTGTGCTCCTTGTGGTGGGTTCTGCCACCTTCTGGTTTTACCTTGGCTTTTTGCCCCTTACCCTTGGTGTAATTCTTATAGCTTACTCCTTCTGGAGGTGGTAAGATGAAGGAGCTTCTTATAAAAGTGCTTGCCCTTCTTGGAATAGCTCAGGCGGGCGCTCCCCTTCAGGAAGGTCAGCAGGCATACCTATTTAGCCTGAAAAACCACGAGGGAAAGACTGTAAACCTCTCAGACTACAGGGGCAAGTGGGTGGTGCTCTACTTCTACCCTAAGGCGGACACCCCCGGCTGCACCGCTCAAGCAAAGGAATACACAAGGCTCATGCCGGAGTTTGAGAGGCTGAGAGTAAAGGTCTTTGGGGTGAGCACGGATAGCGTGGAGAGCATAAGGAGGTTCAGGGACAAATACAACCTCTCAGTGGAGTTTCTCTCCGACCCCAAAGGTAGCGTGGCAAAAGCCTATGGCGTGACAGTTATAGCGGGCTTCTGCTCTCGTGATACGGTGCTGATAAACCCAGAGCTGAAGGTTGAAAAGATATACAGGGGCGTTGACCCCTCTGCAGACCCACAGAGGGTTTTAGATTATCTAAAAAACAAAGTAAAATAAACTTCTTGAAATTAACAGCTTTTTGATAGCATATTCAGTGTATGCGTGCATCTCTTAAAGTCTCTGGAATGACCTGCGTAAACTGTGCGAGGGCAATAGAGATAAGCCTTAAAAAGCTCAGGGGGGTGGAACATGTTCAGGTGTCCTTTGAACTGGGAAGGGTGGTTGTGGAGTTTAACGAGGAGCTCTTGGGAATTGAGCAGATAAAAAGTGTTATAGAGTCCCTTGGATACAGAGTTGAAGGGGTGACTGGCAGAAGCAGATCTCTGGAACTTTTACTTTTCTGCTGGCTTTCAAGCCTTCTGATAATGGCCCTAATGCTCTGGCATAGTCCCCCAAGTCTTTACCTTCAGGCTTTCCTTTCCGCTGGAGTTCAGGCTCTGGGTGGATACAGCTTCTATAGGGGGGCAATAAGCTCATTGAAGGCAAGGGTGGGAAACATGGACCTTCTTGTCGCCCTTGGTAGTACTTCCGCACTTTTTTACAGCCTCTTGGCTATGATGGGAACTCTTCACGGTGAGCCTTTCTTTGAAACTTCTGCCTTTCTTATAACCTTCGTAAAGACGGGTAAGTTCCTAGAAGAATGGGTAAGGGCGAGGGCTCTAAAGAGTTTGAGAGAGTTATTTGGAATCCAGACAATGAAGGTAAAGGTAATGAGGAAGGATAGGGAAGAAGAAAGGTCACTGCAGGAGGTTTTTGTGGGAGATACGCTTATTCTCAGGACTGGGGAGATGGTGCCTGTGGACTGCAGGGTGCTCGAGGGCTCTCTTGAAGTAGACGAATCTCTTATAACAGGTGAGAGCGTGCCAGTTCTGAAGAGGCAGGACGAAAAGCTCATATCTGGTAGCTTAGTGGTTTCTGGCTATGCAAAGGCAAGGGTTGAAAGGACCTTTGCCAGCAGCTATACAAACCTCCTTGTCAGAATGGTGGAAGAGACCCTCAGCAAAAAACCAAGGATACAGAGGCTTGCAGACAGGTTTTCCCACTATTTTGTTCAGTTTGTGGTTGTGCTGGCAGTTGTAGTTTTCTTACTGTGGTTTTTAAAAACTGGAGACCTTCAGAGGGCTGTAAGCTTTTCTCTGGCAGTGCTCGTGGTCTCCTGTCCCTGTGCCTTTGGCATTGCTGTCCCCCTCGCCCTTACTGTGGGTCTCTTCAGGGCATACAGGCAGGGTGTCCTGATAAAGGACCCATCAGCCCTTGAAAAGCACCCAGACCTTGTAGTCATGGACAAGACGGGAACTCTCACAGAGGGTAAGCCCAGGCTTTTGAATTTCAGGCTGTATAGAGAAGATGCCCTCAGTCTCGCCTGCGGACTTGCACAGGCTTCAAACCATCCGTACTCCCTTGCTCTGAGAGACTACTGCCTCCAGAAGGGCATAACTGCGGTGATAGTCGGCAACTGCAGAGAGGAGGCTGGAGTGGGTGTGCTATGTGAGGATTATCTTCTTGGAAGGTCCGAGGAGGGTGTAGCCCTCTACAGAAACGGCACAAAGCTTGCAGAGTTTTACTTTGAGGACAGCATAAGACCGGAGGCAAAAGAAATCCTCTCCTTTCTGAGGTCAAAGGGCGTTGATGTCTTTATGCTAACAGGTGATAACGAAGAAAAGGCAAGGCTCGTTGCTCAGGAACTCGGGATTGAAAACTTCATGGCTGGTGCAAAGCCAGAGGACAAGCTAAGGGTAGTGGAGAATTTCCAGCAGAAGGGTCTGAAGGTTGCTGTGGTGGGAGATGGCATAAACGATGCGCCTGCCATGGCAAGAGCAGACCTTTCCTTTGCAATAGGCTCAGGAACTGACATGGCAAAGAGAGCAGGCGATGTGGTGCTTCTGAAGGGCATAGAGGGTATAAAGACCTTCTTTGATTATAGAGACAGGACAATAAGAAGAATAAGGCAAAACCTCTTCTGGGCATTTGTGTATAACCTTCTTGGCATACCTATAGCTGGCGGGCTTCTTTACAATGAAGGCGTATACCTCAAGCCTGAGCTTGCGGGGCTTATGATGGCTCTTTCTTCCCTGAGCGTGGTGTTGAATTCTGTGAGGAAATAGTGTATAATAAACAGACTGTGTTGAGGAGGCAGAGATGGCTCTGAGGATAAGAGTATCAAGATACGGAAGAAGGCATCACCCCATATACAGGCTTGTGGTGGCTGACGCGAAGGCTCCCAGAGATGGCAAGGTGGTGGATGTCATAGCCACCTACGACCCTGTAAACAAGAGGCTCATAGAGGTAAAGGAAGAAAAGCTCAAAGAATGGCTCCAGAAGGGAGCAGAAATCACAGACAGGGCAAAAGCCATACTCAAGAACGCAAAAATACTCTGACAGGAGGTAAACCATGAGCCAGCTAAGGGACATAGTTGAGATTACTGCCAAATCCCTCGTGGACAACCCTGAGAGGGTAAACGTTCAGGAGATTGAAGGAGAAAAGACAGTGGTTATTGAGCTCAGGGTTGACAAGAACGACCTGGGTAAGGTAATAGGCAGGGGCGGGCGTATAGCCAGGTCTCTCAGGACCATCCTCTCCTCTATGGGAAGGAAAATAAATAAGAGGGTGGTTCTTGAAATACTGGAGTAGTTTATAATAGACCTCCATGGGAAGGACCATAAAGATGGCAGAGTCCCCCATGGAGGGACATCCAGACAAGCTGGCAGACCTCATAGCGGATGCCCTTCTTGATGAGTTCATAAGAAAAGACCCCTACAGCAGAGTATCCCTTGAAATACTCCTCCTTTCTGGCATGACCTTTGTGGCCGGACATGTTTCCACGGAGAGCTATGTGGACATACCCGGTGTGGTCAGAAAAACCGTAAAAGAGGTGGGATATAACAGACCTGAGCATGGCTTTGATGCAGATTCCTCTGCGGTCATAACCTCCATAGAAGAACAGAGCCCTGAGATAGTCCTTGGAATATCCTCAGAGGGTGCAGGGGACACGGCCACAGTGGTGGGCTATGCCTGCAGTGAGACAGATAACCTGATGCCAGTGCCTATAAGCCTTGCTCACAGCCTTTCTCAGCGTATATCGGATTTGAGAAAGTCAGGCAAAGCCCCTTTTCTGAGACCTGACGGTAAAGTTCTCATTACTGTGCTTTACGAGGATAATAAGCCCCTTTTTGTCAAGGACATCATAGTCTTCTGTCAGCATGACCCTGAGACCCAGCTTGAAAAGTTGAGGGACTTTATGGTGGAAGAGGCAATAAAGAAGGTGGTGCCCCAGAACCTGATAAGCAGAGACACACGCATGCTTGTGAACCCCTCCGGAAGGTTTGTGCTGGGAGGTCCCGCGGCAGATGCAGGGCAGACGGGAAGAAAGATAGTCTCTGACGCCTACGGAGATGTGGCATACTCTGGAGGAAGTGCCTTCTCGGGCAAAGACCCCACCAAAACGGACAGAACCGCCTCCTACATGGCACGTATGATGGCAAAGCATGTGGTGGCAAGCGGTCTTGCAGACAGGTGCATGGTGCAGATGGCTTACGCCTTTGGCATGAGCGAGGTAATAGCCTTTGATATAGAGACTTACGGAACGGAAAAGGTAGACAGAGAAAGGATAAGGGAAAGGCTCCTTGAAGTTTTCCCCACAAGCCCCAAAAGGATGATAGACTTTCTTGACCTGAGAAAGCCCATATACAGGCAGACCGCCTGCTACGGACACTTTGGAAAGGAAAACCTTCCCTGGGAGAGGCTCACGAGGCTGGAAGAGTTTTCAGAGCTCAAGTAGCCTGTCAAGGTAGACCGCCCCGCCCACCGCACACAGGTCCCTCCCCAGAGTGCTGTAAAGACCATCATACCTTCCACCCCCCGCCACCGGGTAGCCCAGAGAAGGATGGAAGAACTCAAAGACTATACCCGTGTAATAGCTCTGAGGTCGTAGCTCTGAGAGGTCAAAGAGCACTTCCAGCCCTCTTAGCCTGCTGTATACCTCCAGAAGCCTGTCGCACTCTGAGGAAAACTCAGGATGTTTTCTTCTGAAGTCCTCCAGCACCTCAGGCCCACCCTGTGTAAGAAGTAGCTCTCTGAGCTCTTCCGCCTCAGATAGCTCGCTAAAGTTTTTCTCAAGAAGGGCCTTTCTGTGTCTTTCACCATGCTTTCTGAGAAGCCCCTCCGCAATGGCCACGTGTCCAAGGCTCACCTGAAGCCCAGATAGTCCGCAGGCTTTCAGGTAGTCTCCAATCTTCTGAATTACATCCACCTCCGCATCAGAGGAAGGTTCACCCAGCACCTCAATGCCCACCTGAAAGCTCTCCAGCTCAGAGCCGGTGGAGAAGGTGTTTCCAAAGTAGAAAACTTTCAGGGGAAGCTCAAGCTCTCTTTGGAGGCTCAGAAACCTCGCAAGGCTCACCGTCCAGTCCTTTCTGAGGCACAGAAGGCTTCCATCCTGAAGACTTCCCACCACAAAAGCCCCTTCTCCATAAAGACCAGGGCTGTATACTTCCAAGGATGGGAGCATTATGAAGCTGTATTCTGGAAAGGTTTCACAGGCTCTGAGAAAAAAGGTCTTGAGCCTTTTTGACTCTTCAAAGTTGAAAAAGCGTTCCTGCGGTGGAAACCTCACGGAGAGTTATTATAACGAAGAAAAGGCTCTGGTCTTGAGAAGAACCTCTTCCCACTCCCTCTCTTGCTCTGAGTCCCATACTATGCCCGCACCCGCATAGTAGGACAGTCTCTCACCAGAGCCAACCGCAGTCCTTATGAGAACGCTAAGGGTAAAATCCTCTCCCATCACAAGACCCCCCGCACCGCAGTAGTAGTCTCTGCTGTGAGGCTCAAGCTGGTTTATGACCTCCACCGCCTTTTTCTTGGGTGCACCTACCACGGAGGCAGGTGGAAAGGTTTCATACAGTATCTCTGGCAGGCTCCTTCTTGTTCTTGCCCTCACGGTGGAGTACATCTGAAAAAGGGTTCTGAACTCCTCAACCCTGAAGAGCTCGGACACCTCCACGCTTCCCGGCATGGCAATCCTTGAAAGGTCGTTCCTGACCATATCCGTTATCATAAGGTTCTCAGCCCTGTCCTTCTCGCTACCGAGCAACTCCTCCCTCCTTTCTGCGGTGCCCTTTATAGGCCTGCTCTCAATGATCTCTCCCTTCTTTTTTAGAAAGAGTTCCATAGAGCCGCTCATAAGGTAAAAGTCCTCAAGCTCAAGAAAAAAGGCGTAGGGCACGGGTTGATTTCTGTAGTATTGGAGAAAAAGGTCAAGGGGGCTTCCCTCCAGAAGGAAGTCAAACCTGCAGGTAAGGTTAAGCTGGTATACCACACCGTCCGCTATGAAATCCTTTGTTCTTCTTACCGCATGCATGTAGCCCTCAGGGCTGAAAGAAGAGGAGGCTTTCGTGAGTCTTACCTGTTCGGGCTCTCTGGAAAGAGGATAAAATCCCTCAAGCTCAAGGTAGATGACTGCCGGAAGCCCAGAGGCTTTTACCGGCACGCGTAGCGTCTGCGAGCTAAGGGCGTAAGAAAGCACCACAAAACCAGAAGACGAACCAGATAGCTCCTCATGGGAGTGGAGGAAACGGACTCTCTTTATCTTAGCCTCATATATCCCCTCCCTGCCGAGCCATCCTCCAGAGAGCACAAGACGCATTCACAGAAGCCTTCTCTACTCCTCCACCATCTGCCAGTCAAGGTCAACAAGAAGAATCCTCTTGAGGTTCTTTGCCTGAACATTCCTTATCTCATCTATCATAGCCCTTGCGGAGACATCCTTGGGAAGCTTTCCTACACCTGTTCCCATGCCAGGCATGGCAATACTTTTAAAGCCCATGTTATCTGCGAGTTCAAGGGCTGCCCTGACAGCCTTTCTGACCTTTTCCTCAGTAGTTTCCATTGCAGGTTCCTCCATGGTAGGCGCATGTATCACACCTTTAAATTTTAACCTTCCAGCGGATGTAAACACCGCAGATCCCACACTTATGGGCGCTTTCAGAATGGCTTCCTTTTCTATAATACTACCGCCTGCTTTTTTTATAATACCTGCCACACCACCACCCATATAGCCCAGAGAGTTAGAAGGGTTCACAATAGCATCAGCCTCAATCTCAAGTAGGCTTCCCTGAAGCACCTCTATCTGTAGCATACTTTTATTTTAACTCCCTTACCGCCCTTGCTATATGCTCGCGAGTTATGATACCTAAGAGCCTGCCTTCTTCAACAACAGGAAGGTGTCCTATACCCTTTGTGAGCATAAGCCTTAGGGCATCCGCTAAGTTATCCTCCAGCTTTACTGTTATAACATCAACACTCATAAGGTCCCTAACAGTTTCTCCCTCTTTACTTAGGTCGCTCTTTGTAAGGATTCCAACAACCCTACCCCCTCTAAAACCACTAGACCACTTATTAGATGCTCTCCCATTAGCCTTTTAGCCTCTTCTATAGGCTGGTGGGCTTGCAGGGTTATAGCTTCCTCCATATAGTCCTTCACCTTGAGCCTTTCAAGGTTCAAAATCCCCCATTCTTCTCTGTATGCTAAGGAATCAAGCCTTGTATTAACTTGACTTGGAAAGGGGTGCTTTTGCGGCAGCTCCAAAGAAGGCTACCATTCCTACCACGGTAAAGGAGGGCACGTGGAGGTCAAGCCCAAGGTGTTTATTCAAAAGCAAGCTATAGAAAGCTCCCAAGAGACCACCCATCATAACAGAAGGTCCAAAGATACCGCCAGACATACCAGAACCAAGAGTAAAGGAAACACCTAAGGCAACTCCAACAGCTCCAGTAAGTATAAGTAAGGGGTCTATAAGCTTTAAATCAAGTATAAGCTGCAGATATCCATACCCATTTCCTATGGCAAAGGGTGAAAGTATTCCCACAATGCCTGCCATAAATCCGCCGATAACAGGCTTTAAATAGTGCTTTATCTTTAATTCTTCAAAAAGAGCTTTTACCCTGAAGAATAGTAAAATAAAGAGCCTCACAAAGATGGCACAGAACAAACCGAAGAAAAAGTAGGCAAAGAGTGCAGAAGCCTTTAGATTTACACCCTCCGGAATATGCACCGAAAATATTGGCTCAAAGCCAAGGAAAAAACCCACCGTTATATAGGAGCTTATACAAGCCAAAAAGGCCGGTATCAAGTTCTCTATGTCAAAGTCCTTTTTAAAAAACACCTCCGCGCTTATTAAGGCACCAGCCAGAGGAGCTTTGAATATGGCAGAAATACCGGCTCCGAGCCCTACCCCCAGCATAACTCTTCCTTCTTCCTTGGGAAGCTGTAAAAGGCTTGACAGGGTAGAACCTATACCTGCACCTATCAGAGCTATGGGTCCCTCCCTTCCGGAGGTGCCACCCATGCCTATGGTGAAAGAAGAGGTTATCAACTTGACCACGGAGGACAAAAAGGAGAGCCTTTTTTCTTCATGGTAGGCTTTTATTGCCGAGTCGGTGCCTACGCCCGCAGATTCCGGAGATAAAAAGGTTGTTAAAATTCCGGAAATCAGTCCAGCAAGAGCGGTAAGAAGGGGCAGGAGGTAAAAACGTTCAGGATAAAAGGTAAAGGCTTCTCTGTAGCCTTCTCCGGCAGGTTTAGGAGGGTAGTAGTGAGCAATGAGGTTCAAAGTGTAGCTTTCCACTAAATCTATTGCATACACAAAGATTACCGCCACAAAACCACAGAGGACGCCCAACAATACATACATAAGGTGTTTTTTGAAGGTTTTATTTAAGACCTTTTCAAACATAGGCTCCTTATGAGTGCTACGTAGTCTTTAAGATGTCTTATTATCAGAAAGCGATGCTTTACTCTTTCTTTTGCGTAAAGGCCCATTTTTATTCTTAGCTCTTTGTCCGCAAGTAGCTGTCTTGCCCTATAGGCGGCTCCTTCAACGGTGCTCACCAGAAACCCGGTCAAACCATCTACGATTTGCCTTCTTATACCGCCCACATTACCGCCTATGACGGGCTTTTCCTTCCACATAGCTTCCGAAACTACAAGCCCAAAACCCTCTCTTATGGACTTTTGAAATACCACAGTGGCAGACCTCTGAAGAGCGTTTATCTCCAAGTGGCTGTTGGGTGGCAAATTTAGAACAAAGACATCTTTCTCTCCAGCGGTAAGGTTTATAAGCTCTGTGTATACCTCCTGTCCTTCCGGGTCATCGCCGGCGTAAGAGCCGGCAAATATTAGCTGGCAGTCATACCTTTCCTTTACCATTCTGTAAGCCTTATATACACCAAAGGGGTCTTTTAGCCTGTCAAAGCGAGAAACCTGCAGGAGTATAGGCCTTTCCGGGTCTATGCCGTATTTGGTAAGGGTATTTATTCTGAAATCTTCCTCAATTTCCGCATTCTTAGGATGTAGAGGGTCTATAGAGGGTGGTATGATGTAGGAAGGGATGCTGAGCTTCTCGTAGACAAACTCCGGTATATGGAAAATGGCAACATCGTAAGCATTCACAAAGAGCTCTATAAAGTCCCAGGCTTTAGGGTCCGGGGTGGAGGTATCTATGTGGCATCTCCAGACCCATTTTTGATGCTTCTCTTTGTTTATAACCATGCCCATAGGCTGTGGGTCGTGCACAAACACCACATCGTAATCCTGCGTCCTTATCCTTTCCAGGTTTGTGTAGGTAGTCTTCAAATACAGGGCTACTTCAGAGCTTTCTATGGTGCCAGAGCCCGGCAGATGGAGCATGTTGTGTAGCTTTTTTGTAAACCTGAAGAATTCTTCCGGACCTATAAAAACTTCCCAGTGGGTTTGAATGCCTAAGGCTTGCATAAGGGGCACTAAGCGCGAAAGTATCTCCGCAACACCACCGCCTTCTCTTGTGGTGTTTATATGAAGCACTTTAAGACCCTTTAAATCTTCGGCTATTTTCTGCAGTTCTTCAATAGCTTCACCGTTTGTATATTTTGCGTAATCCTCAAGTCTTATCATCTTTTAGAATCTCCAGTATAAGACTTTTCACCTCATACAGGTTAAGCGCGTATAAATCTAAAGCTTCTATGAGCTCCGCCTTCTTCGGATAGCCCATACTCATGAGCCATTGGGAGTAGTCGTTTATCACCCTTTTATTGTCAATCTTTGAGGTTATAAGGTGGTGAAAAAGAGAATATATGCTGGATTTTTCTATGCCTTTTATGAGTTCTTCCAGGCTGGTGGCATGCTCTCCCATGTCAATTACCTCTCTGTATATATCCATAAAATAAAAGGGGCTTGCCTGTCTTTTGGCGCAGTCCTCTTTGTGTTCTGAAAGTATTTCTATCAGCCTTTCCCTGAGGGCTTCCAGGTCATGATAACGGGTTGGGTCTATGGAGCTTATTTTTTCCGCCAGAGCATCGCAGCCTATGTGTTGAAACCAGTAAGCAAAACTGTTGGTGTACATGGTTGGCAGGTTATGATAGTTAAAAAGGTTTATGTACAGGTGGTAGAGGAGGCTACCGTTTGGCACACTGAGAAGAGCCTCATAAAACTCCTGAAGGCTTTCTGCTTTAACTCCCGTGTAGAGAGGCACCCATATCTCCGTTTTAAAGTAAAATACATCAGTCATCGCTCATCAGGTATTTTAATAAATTCAGAGCTTCCTGCTGGGAAGTTACATGATACCTTGCAAAGGATGAGCCTGTGCCCACTTTGATGCTTACTGCATTGGAAGGTAATACTTTAAACATGTTTTCATCCGTTACGTCATCGCCTATAGCTAGCACAAAATCGTAATCCTCTTCTTGCAAGAAGGACAGAGCTACCGTGCCTTTGTTTATACCGGACTTTCTTACTTCCACCACCTTATTACCTAAGAGAAGGGACATGTCCGTGTTTGACAGGAGGGCTGTAAGCTCATCCACTAAGCTGGATACTAAAATAGAAGCCATCTCCTGGTCTGCATTCCTGTAATGAAAGGCTAAGGTAGAGTTCTTTTCTTCCAGAAAGGACTGGGGCAGTCTATCCACATACACCTCCATTATTGTCTTTACCCTTTCTCTCAGCTCATTGTCCATACTACAAGTGGCTTCCCAATCGCTTCCCTGTCTTCTGACCCAGCATCCGTGTTCGGCTACAATGACTATAGGCAGGTCTCCGAACCAGTTTTCAAGCTCTTCCTTTCTCCTGCCGGATATCAAAACCACCCTTGTGTTTTCTACACCGCTTAGCCTTCTTAACAGTTCTTTTACCTCTTGGGTAGGCACTGCAAAACTGGGGCGTTTAGCTATGGGCACAAGCGTGCCGTCATAATCTATAAAGAGGATCTTTTTCTTTGCGCCTTTATACATGTCCTTTAACTTCTTCAGGAGTCTGCTGTTTAGCTCCCTTGTTTTTAGCATATTCCTCTTGGAGACGGCTCCTTTAAGACTTTCTATAAAATCCATGCCCCATTTTAGCACATCGTATCTTCTTAGTCTTTCCTGCATTATGCGAAGCCTGTTTTCTTGCTCCTCTTCTGGCATCTCAAGGGCGTTTTCTATAGCTTTTGAAAGCTCCTCTACAGAGTTTGGATTCACCAGAAGGGCTTCACCGAGTTCCTTACCACTTCCTGCAAATTCAGAAAGCACTAAAACGCCCCTCAAATCCCTTCTTGAGGCAACAAACTCCTTAGCCACCAAGTTCATGCCGTCTTTTATGGGGGTTACTAAAATAACATCACAAGCTCTGTAGTAGGCTATAAGCTCTTCGGTGGGCAAAGATTTGTAGTGGTATAGTATGGGTACCCATTCTATGTGTCCAAAAGCGCCGTTTATCTGCGCTACCTTTTCCTCTATCTGTCTTTTCATCCTTTGGTAGTGCTCTACCCCTTCCCTTGAAGGCACAAGGTTTAGTATCATCACCACCCTTCCGTGCCAGTCTTTTCTTCTGTTTAAAAAATCTTCAAAGGCAAGCAGTCTATTGTATATTCCTTTCGTGTAGTCCAGTCTATCCACTGAAAAGACTATGCGTTTGTTGCCTAAGGTTTCCCTTATAGCCTTTACCTTTTCCTCATCCCCTTTAAACTCGTTAAAGAGTTGAAAGTCAATACCCATAGGGAAGGTACCCACTTTTACAACTCTGTCCTTATAAATGAGTTCCCCCATAGTATGTTCAATGCCTAAGACGTTCATTAGACTGCGGAGGAAGTTGGTGGTGTATTCGTAGGTGTGAAAGCCTATCAGGTCTGCACCCAAAAGACCCTCCAATACTTCCCTCCTCCACGGAAGTTGGGCGAATATCTCCGGCGGTGGAAAAGGAATATGAAGGAAAAAGCCTATGTTTGCATAAGGCATAGCCTTTCTCACGAGGGCAGGCAGTAGCATAAGATGGTAGTCGTGTATCCAGAGGAAAGTATCCGAGTCTAACTGGGTATGTTCAAGAAGCGTCTTTAAGAATAGCCTGTTTACCTCTAAGTAGCTTTCCCAGGCATTTCTTTCATAGGATGATAGGGTGGGCATGCTATGAAAGAGGGGCCAGAGGGTTTTGTTGCAAAAACCGTTATAAAATCTATCCATAAGCCTTTCAGGTATATACACGGGAAGCACATTATACTTTTCTCGTGGCATATTCCTTATTTTCTCTATGCTGCTTTTACTCAAACTAGAACCTGCCCATCCCACCCATAGCCAGTTTCCTACAGAAGCCCTCTTTAAAAAGGTATGCACCCCAGAAGCTAAACCACCCGGACTTTTTTGAAGTTCTAAGGGTTCAACGCTTTTAACAATATAAGGGAGTCTGTTTGCTACTATTACTAATTTCATAACTTATACAAGCGTCCCCGGGCGGAGTCGAACCGCCGACCTCGAGATTAGGAATCTCGCGCTCTATCCTTCTGAGCTACGGGGACTCAGATATTATTTTAACACCTTTCCCGTCTTATGGTAAAAAATGTAAAGGTCAAGCTCTGCCTGAGACATGCCAAGTATCTTGCATATCTCCTCCAGCCTTTTTTCTGCCTCAAGGTAAACCTTTCTCGTCATAGTTCTGTAGTCGGGAATGAGGGACTTTTCCTTCAGATACCTGAATATGTGCCTGTCCACTATGGCCACATCCTCAAAGCCTATGTTTCTCAGAAAGTGGGATGCCTCTTTGAGACCGAAGCCCTCCACTTTATACTTGGAGCATGTGTCGCTGAGAAGCTCCCTCACAGTCTTTCCATCACAGGCATCAACTATGACCTCCATAACCCTCTCAAACCTTTCCCTTGCCCTGACTATCCTTTCAGCCCTCTGACGGGCAAAGCGATGACCCGCAGAGGCTATTAACTTCTCCAGCTCTTCAAGGCTGAGCTCTCTGAAACCCTCTGTGCCTATGGTGCTCTGCAGCTTTATTCCAATAAGAGCAGAGGAATTGGCGGTCAGAAGGCAAAAGCACAGCTCAGAAAATATATCTGCGCCGTATACATAGTCCGCAAAGGGTCTGAAGTCAAAGGTGGTTTTTCCCGTCTTTCCAAGCTCTCTGAATTCAGAGAGCCTCCTGTCCACATAGGTCTTTATCTTATCTCTGAGTGCCACAAGCTCCTCAAACACCGCAGACCTCCCTTATGAGCTCCCTTGCACCCTCCAGAGTGCTACTGTTTACCGTTCCCATCAGCCTTGCTATTTCCTCAAGTCTTTCCTTTTCTGAAAGTTCCACCACCCTTATCAAGGGTATGTCTCCGATAAGTTCTCTTCTTGTGGTAAGGTGTTTTTCTGCGGCGCTGGCTATGGCTGGTGAGTGGGTTATAACAATTAGCTGTGTCTTTGTTGAAAGCTCCCTGAGAAGCTTTGCAAGCTTTATAGAGGTTCTTCCGCTTACGCCTGCGTCCACCTCATCCAGCACATAGGTCTGGGCAGGTGGTGATAGCATAAAGAGAGCCAGAGAAAGCCTTGATATTTCACCTCCCGAGGCCACATCAGATATATCCATTTCATTCCTGCCGTAAGAAGAAAAGAGAAACTTCGGCTGTTCTCTGCCGTATCTACCCGGCTTCTCCTCAAAAGAAACCTTAAAACTTGCACCTTCAAGCCCCATGCTCCTGAGATATTCAATAACCCGGGTTTCAAAGCCCTCCCTTGCCAGAAGCCTCCTTTTGCTCAGCTCCTCGTAGAGCATGTGGAGCTCTTCTCTCCTCATTGCCAGCTCCCTTTCAATATCCTCTGGATTTTCTTCCTCTTGAAGTTTGAGCAATTCTTCCTTAAGAAGAAGCATGTGCCTGTATATTTCCCCGTAGTCCATCCTGTATCTCCTCTCAAGCCTCTGAATTCTGTAGACTTTCTCATTGAGGCCGTCAAGCTCCTCCTGACTGTAGGATATGAACCTTCCTCTCAGGCCTCTTTCAAGCTCTGTCAGGCTGTCTTCAAAAACCTCAGGCACATGAGAATCCTGTTTCCAGCCTCCAAGGGAGGTCAGGTCTTTCAGGGCTTTTCGGAGAAGCTTGAGACCTTCCATGCATGTTTCAAGTCCAGAGAGAGCCTGGAGGATAAGGCTGTTTATCCTCTCTGCCAGATTTATCTCCTCAAGCCTTTTCTTTACCTGCAGGTATTCCTCGGGCGTCAGCCCCACCTCTTCAATATCCCTTATTTCCTCAGATATAAGCCTCTTTCTCACCTCCATCTCAATCCTTCGCTGGTTTGAGTTTTTGAGTCTCTCCTCAAGCTCCACCACTCGCTGGTATGCCTTTTCTACCAGTTTTCTGAGCTCCATACAACCTGCAAAGCTATCATACACATCCCTCTGAAAGTCAGCCCTGAGGATTTTTGTCCTGTCGTTCTGTCCCTGAAGGAGGAGGGTTGAGGAAAGAACTTCCTCCACCACCCTTTTTGTGCTCCCCCTGCCGTTGAGATAATACCTGCTCCTACCCTTTATGAGCTCTCTTCTCACTATGAGTGGCTCATCCTCAAGCAGAAACTCAGCCTCAACGCAGGTGCCCTCAGGATAATCACCATCCTGCCCCAGAAGGAAAGAGAGGGATGCTACTGTAAGGGACTTTCCCATGCCCGTTTCACCTGTTATTACATTAAGCCCTTTTTCAAAGTATACCTCTTCACCCTTTATGAAGAAAAAGCTCTCAAGGCTCAGTCTTGTGAGCATGATTAATTTAAAATTTATCCCAGAGATTTTCTGAGGCTTTTTTCCAACATTTCAAGCATGTAGGCGAACTTTCTGTCCTGCTGTTTTTTCTCCTCCAATTTCCTTATTGAATAGAGGGCGGATGTGTGGTCTGGCTTTCCAAAGAGCCTTGCTATCTCTGAATAAGACATGTGAAGGAGAGTCTTGCAGAAATACATAGCGGTTTGTCTCGCCTTTATAACCTTCCTTTCCTTTGTTTCCCTCCTCAGGTCTTCTGGCTTCAGGTTGAAATACTTTGCCACATGTCTTATGAGTTCTTCCTCCCTGCTCCTGGTCTGTCCCGATGGTTTTTCCCTTATACCGGTTAGTTTAAGGGTTTTTATAAAACCTTCTATTTCCCTGACACTGTAGCCGGTGTTTTCCATAACGTAGTCCACATGCTTCCTGTCGGTGGGTAGCCCATACAGCAGTAGCTTGTGTCTGACAATAGAGAGCTTTGTTTCATCGTCAAGACCTATCTCAAGAATCAGACCACTGGCAAACCTGCTGAGAAGCCTTTCAGAAACATCCCTTATGTCCTTGGGGTGCCTGTCGCTCACCAGCACTATCTGCTTTTCCGCCATCTGAAGAATCTCAAAAACCCTAAAGAGCTCCACCTGAGTTCTCTCCTTTCCAGAAAGAAACTGCACATCATCCAACAGAAGAAGGTCCACACCCGAATAGGCTTTTCTAAAAGCTTCTATCTTTCCCTCCTTCAGGCTTTTTATCATCTCATCGGAAAACTCGGTTGCCTGCCTGTAAACAACCCTAAAGTGGGAGGACTTTGCTCTATTGCCAACAGCATGCAGAAGGTGGGTTTTCCCGAGGCCCACACCCCCATATATGAAAAGAGGACTGTAAATGCCCGGGCTAGCAGATACTTCAAGGCAGACTCTGTGGGCAAGCTGGTTTGACCTTCCCACCACAAAGTTATCAAAGCTATACCTTGGCGAGAGTCCGTCACCAAGGGTTGTCTCTGCCTTTTTCTCCTCTTCCTGAGACCTTACCAGTATCTCCTTTCCATAGTCGGAAAGCCTTGCCCTTATGTATTCAAGCACCCACTTTTTGTATTCTAGGGTGGGAGTGATTATGAGCACCCTGCTTGGGGTTTCCTCAATTCTGAACTGCCTGAAGAGCCCCACCGCAAACCTGTCTCTGTTTTCTACAAACAGCAAAAAATCCCTCATGGCTCATAGTTGCCGCTTATACCCGTAAGGCTTTTTTTGTTGCCCCTCAACTGATGGTTAAAATCATAATGCCTGAAACACAGCATCCTCAAGCGAGGAAAAGCTTATGTGGTAAACCTCTGGAATGGATGAGCCTAAATCTGGGATAGTCTGAAGCTATTTAAATAAACCTGAAAACTCTGTGGGACCAAGTCTTGGTATGCGAAGAATCTGAAGGTTTTCCTCCAGATGTTCTAGCCTGCTCATTCCCACAAGTGCTGTTCCCACACCCGGTGTGCTCAACACAAACTGCAGGCTTGCATGCACATCTCTGTCTACTCTTAGCTTTTCTTTCAGCTCCTGTGGCACTCTTCCTACAACCCTTCCCTGATATATGCTGGCGCTGGTGTAGGTGTATATGCCCAGCCTCTCACAGGCTTCAAGAGTTGAAAGCCTCTCACCCGCAACTTCCTGATTTTTTAGCGTATAGGCTTCGGGCATGCCAAGGTTGTAGGGAAGCTGAATGAACCGGAAGTGATGGTCCTCTCCCCCTATTTCCTGAGCAAGGCTCAGGAGTTCTGCAAGGTTCAGATACTGCCTGCTTGAAGAAGATACTCTGAAGCCTCCCCAGGTGGCAAGGCCGTAATATTTCACCCTTCCTCTCCTCACCTCAGACTCAAGGTATTCAAAGCACTCTTTTATCTTCTTGTTGAACAGGCTTTTTTCAAAGAAGTTCAGCTGCTCTTCCGGGTTGTGAAGGAAGTATATATCCACATATTGAGTTCCCATGTTCTGCAGGCTTTTGTCAAGGCACCATTCAATAAAGCCAGCAGAAAGATAGTGCCCCTGGGGCGTCATCTCCTCCAGCTTTACGATGCCTGAGTTTACAAAGTTTTCGTAAAAGTAATCCCTTGGGTCTACGCCCGAGTCCGCATCGTAGGGAATGTATCCACCCTTTGTGGAGAGGATGACCTGCTCTCTGGGAACCTCTTTTAGAACCTCACCTATATCCCTCTCGCTCTTCATATACCTGTAGACTATGGCGGTATCCACCACGTTTATGCCAGCCTGCAGGGCTCTCTTTATCACCTCCCTGTATCCCTGAGAAGTTTTCTGGTCAAGCTCTCCAAGGTATGTGCCAACACCAAGCTCAGAAAGCCGTAAATTTAAAAAGGTTTTCATGATTGCCTCCTCTAAAAACTCAGAAAGTCAAAGCCGCCCGTCTGCCTCTGAAGAAGCCCGAGCTCCACAAGCAGATTTTCCTCTTCCCTTATCAGCCCCTCCGGCATGAGCCTTTTGGGACAGGCGTAAGAGCAGTTCATGCAGTGAGTGCATAGGTCAGGTCTCAGGTTGTATATGCCTATGTTCGTTGCTTGCCTGTTCACATTCCTCGGGTCATGAAGGTGCTTGTAAACTCTTGTAAGGGCGGAAGGACCGCCAAAGAGCTCCGTGCTGGTAAGCACCGGACATACGCTATCGCAGATACCGCAGAGTATACACTCCCAGCTCTTTGAGGTTTTGAGGTTGGTTCCCTCCTGCAGTATCATGTTCTCCTGTTGCGGATACAGCCATGTCTTAAAACTCCTGAGCTTTGAGTGCATTCCTTCGTGGTCCACCACCAGGTCTCTTATTACAGGAAAGTAGTCAAGGGGCTCAATGAGGAGCTCCTCTTCCTTTCCCGATATCCAGGTGGAACAGGCGAGGGCTGGTTTTCCGTTGAGCTTTACCGCACATGTTCCACATATGCCTGCTCTGCACATGCTCCTGAAGGTAAGGCTCGGATCCTCACTTTCCTTTATCGTGAAAAGAAGCTCAAGAAGGGTCATGTCCTGAGAGGGGTCTATCTCAAACTCCTCAGCACCTTGAGGATATCTCCTTATTTTCACCTTCACCTCTAATACCTCTTTATCTCAATCTGATACTTTCTTATCCTGTAGTCAAGTTGACGCAGTGTGTAGCCCAGTAGCCTGGCAGCTCTTGATTTCACATATCCAGCCTTTTCAAGAGCCTTTATTATCTCTTCCCTTTCCGTGCTCTGTATGACCTGGGGCATGTTTCTCGGACCATTATCGTAGAGCCTTGCAAAGAAGTAGGGTGGAAGGTCCACATCCCTTATGAGTCCATCCCTGAGTATAACAAGACGCTCAATGGCATTTTCCAGTTCCCTCACATTTCCATACCATGGATACTCCATGAAAACCTCAATAACTCTGGGGTCAAGGCGGACTTTTTTACCATACCTCTGGTTGAATATTTCCAGAAAGTGGTCCACCAGTATGGGTATGTCCTCCTTTCTCTCCCTCAGGGGTGGTATGTGCACGGGAAGAACATTTAGCCTGTAGTAAAGGTCTTCTCTAAAGTGTCCCTGAGAGACCAGCTCAGGAAGGTTTTTGTTGGTAGCAGATATGATGCGCACATCCACCTTTATGGTCTTTTCACTGCCAAGCCTTTCTATCTCCTTATCCTGAATTACTCTCAGTATCTTGGGCTGAAGGGCAAGGGGCATGTCTCCTATCTCGTCAAGAAACACAGTCCCACCGCTTGCAAGCTCAAACTTTCCCTTCTTTGATGTGTAGGCTCCTGTAAAGGAGCCCTTCTCATATCCAAAGAGCTCTGCCTCAAGCAGGGTTTCCGGTATGGCGCTGCAGTTAATGGTGATGAAGGGCTTTTCCTTCCGTTTGCTCATAAAGTGTATTGCCTTTGCCACAAGGCTTTTGCCCGTCCCGCTCTCTCCTGTTATAAGCACGTTCACATCGGTGCGGGCAACTCTCTCCACAAGGTCAAGCAGGTTTCTTATTATGGGGCTTTTGCCCACTATGCCTTCTACGCTGTATCTCTCGCTGAGAGCCTTTGTGAGAAGCCTCTTTTCTTCTTCCCACTCCTCTCTCTCCTGACTTATTCTCTCATCAAGCTTGTAGAGCATGCCAATCATGGTGCCCATTATCATAAGCAGTTCCACTCCCCTTTCTACGCTCTCCTCCTCAAAGTTTTTGAAAGCTGCAAGAACGCCTATTATCTCACCGCCTACCCTTATGGGAACTGCCACAAAGCCCTCACCAGGCTCAAGCCTTTCTCTCAGACCCGTCTTGTTAAGATAGGCGTTTATCTTTGTATCGGAAAGGAACACAGGCACGCCGTCCTTGTAAACCTTTCCCACAATGCCCTCACCTTTCCTGAAAATACCCCTTTCTGCTTCCTCCTCCGTGAGCCCAAAGGCTTTGACTATCTTGAGGGCTTTCATGTCCTGCCTGTAAAGAGCCACATAACTATGACGCACATCCCAGAAGGAGTAGAGGACCTTGAGCACTTCCTCAAGGCTCTTTGTAAACTCAAGGCCCCTGCTCAATATTTTGGCAACCTCATTGACTATGGTAAGCTCCCTGAGGTTAAGGCTCTTTTCCATCAATGCTCTTCTTTCACCTTGTAGTAAAAGATAAGCACCCCAACCACTATGGCAATGGCTACACCAAACAGGAGCGTCTCAAGAGGCTCTTTCCACTTGACCACGTTCTTGGTGAAGGTGATAGCCAGTATGAGTATAATAACGCTTGCCAGCTTGGCCTTTAGCTGGTCTATGCTCTCAATCTTGAGCCAGTCGGGCACGTTGAGCTTTCCCACAAAAAGCTCATATAGACCCACCGCAAAGATGTAAAGTATGACAGAAAGCAGGTGTATGTCCATGACCGCTATGAACTTGGTGGAGAGTATTGCGGTATCAAGATACTCCGGGTCTGTAAAGACCTTGTAGAGGGTCTCAAGGGAGAGGTAAACTCCGTAAAATCCAAGAAACACCGCACTTATGAAAAGACTAAGGGCTGGTAGAACTGCTATAGCCTTTCCCTTCTCCACAAAGGCCCTTACAAGTCGCTCCATCACTCCACCTCTGAGTTTATTACTATTCTTACTCCCTTCGTTCCCACCTTTGCGGTGGTTGAGCCCACAAGGTCTCCCTTTTTAGGCTCTGCAGTCTCTGACTTGCTCAGCCTTGCAGTTACTATAACATCACCCTCCATAAGCCTGTCGTGGCTCAGTTTGTGCTTTCCTGTTATTTTAAAGTGGTATGGAAAGTGGGGGTTTTTAACCCTCAGCACCGCAAGTGGCATGGGGTTCTGGAGGTCTCTGACGGAGATGATAAGAAACCTCTCTCCCTGAGGGGCCTTATTCTTCAGGCTATCTTCAATAAGAACCTGTCCTTCAATAAACTGCTTTCTGTATTTTTCAAGGGGCACGTCCTTTGGTAACGGCTGGCAGGAGAAGAAAACAAAAGATAGAATGATGATGGCTCCAAACATTTATCTCTATTATAAGGTATGGGGGGGCTTGCGCCCGCAGGGTTTTAAAGAGACCTGCGAAGAAGGTCTTCCCAGTTGGGGTTAAGTGGCACCGTGCCAAGCTCCCTGACCGTTGTCTGCTTGCCCTCCTTTACAGAAACCTGCCAGAGTCTTACCACCTTATTCTGCAGGTCTGCGGTCACAGAGTAGAGGTTTTCCTTGTTTGCAAGGTATCTTGCTATAGCCGGGTCCTCTTGAGCGGCACGCTCCACAAACTTCGGTGCCCATATCCTCAGATGGAAGAAGACCGCTCCGTTGTAGTTGGTATCTGCCAGCCTCCTGAGAGATGCCTTTGTAAGGCTGTAGTTGACCTCTGGGGATGCCTGACCGCCAAAAATCAGGGCAACCGCTTCAGTGGTAGGGTTCAGGTTCTGGGCATCCTCCGGTGCGTTTAGCACGGTAGTGTTCATCTTCCTCTTGCCCTCAGGGTCAAGGTATCCAGAACCAAGGGCACCCACAAGAGAGGAGCATATGGAGGTGTTGTTAGTAAGAACATGGATGCTGTTGAACTTGAGGCTGTTTGCCATAACTCTGCCAAAAGCCTGGCCTGTGTATGACCTGAGAGTGTAGTGGTCTCCCAGAGTTAACTGTTGAGCACCAGCCATGCCAAACATACCAGAGGCAAGCAGTAAGAGGGCAAATTTCCTCATGTGCGCACCTCCTTAAGAGTTTTGTTATTTAATGATATTCTTAATCTGTTAAGAAACTGTTAAGGCTCAGTGAAGTCTGTATAGGTCTCTCAGTATGTTTTCAAATTCCTGAGGCTTTACCACCCTGCAGTAGGGCATGCCAAGGCAGAGTATCCTGCCTGCGTTTCTAAGCACAAAGCCCACATCGTGAGATACCACAACAACAGTTCTGTCCCTTGCGATTTCCTTCAGAACATGTTCTATGTGTTCCTGGGCATGTATATCAAGGCCGGTCATTGGCTCGTCAAGTATTATGAGGTCCGGGTTTGTGGTAAGAGCAAGGGCAAGGAGAACCTTCTGCTGTTCTCCACCGGAGAGCTTTACAAAGGGTCTCTTTAGCAGGTTTTCAAGGTGAAGAAAGGCTATAACCCAACCAACCCTTTCCTTGGGTGCCACTGCCCTGAGAAGCTCCCCCACGTTTCCAGTAAAGGACTTCTCCACAGAGAACCTCTGGGGCACATAGCCGATTCTTTTCCAGTGAGTGAAGCTCTCCAGCCTATCACCGAAAAGTCTTACCTCCCCAGCATGGGGTCTGATAAAGCCCAGTATTATCCTCAGAAGGGTGCTTTTCCCAGCTCCGTTGGGTCCAAGGATGCCAAAGAACTCACCCCTCTCCACATAAAAACTCAGGTCTTCTATAAGAGGCTCCTCTTCCCTGTAGCGAAAGCGTAGATTCCTGACCTCTATTACCTTGTCTGACAATCCAGACCCTCGGAAAGCCTTCTGAGATTTCTCTTCATTATGGAAAAGTAGTCATCCCCCTTTTCCTCGGGAAATAGGGAGGTGTTTATGGGCATGACCCCTGCACCCACCTCCTTCGCTATCCTTCTTGCGAGCCTCTCATCCTGCCCAAGCTCTGCGAATATTACCCTGACCTGAGCCTGTTTTATCCTTTCTATGAGCCTCCTCACCTCAGAGGGCTTTGGCTCTTCCTCTGCATGGACACCCCTGAGACCAACCACCTCAAGCCCGTAATCCCTGCCAAGGTAAGCGGTAGAGAGATGAGTGGTCACCAGAGTTTTACTTTTGCAGGTGGAAAGTGTCCTTCTGTATTCTTCATCAAGGGCACTGAGTCTGTTAATAAGCTCATCAACTCTTTTTCTGTATTGTTCAGAGCCGGCAGGGTCTATGCGGGAAAGAACTCCATGGATATTTCTTACAAGAGGTATGTAAGAGCGTGGTGAGACCCATATGTGGGGGTCGGGGCTTTTACCGGCTTTTATAAATTCAATACCCTTTTCCAGAGGATAAGCTCTTCCCTTCTGCACCCTTTCTGCCAGCCTCTGCTCCCACCTTTCCACTCCAAGATATAGGAAAGCCTCTGCCTTCTGAAGCCTTCTCATGTCGTCGGGCTTTAGCTCGTAGTGGTGTGGGTCAGCCTGTGTCTTTATAAGCACATCCACTTCAAACCTGTCCATCGCTAAATACTTGAGGGGGTAATATATGGGATAGGAGGATGCCAGCAAGTATTCCCTTGCGTATGAAAGGCTTATAAAAAACACCAGGAGCAGTAAGACAACCATAGTATTTTAATTTTAACAGCTTTCTAAACTGCAAAGATAGAGATATATTTTATTAGGTCAAGAGGAAGATAAATGCCCATAAAGGACTACTACCAGACCCTCGGCGTTGCGAGAGGGGCAAGCAAAGAAGAGATAAAAAAAGCCTATAGAAGGCTTGCCAGAGAGTGGCACCCCGATGTAAATCACGACCCTCAAGCAAGTGAACGATTCAGAGAGATTAACGAAGCCTACCATATACTTTCCGACGACCAGAAAAGGCAGGAATACGACCGAATCCTTCAGAGCGGGGATGAGAAAAGATACAGGTATTTTATGGAATACGTGCAGGATTTTCTCGAAAGTATATGGCAGGGCATGAGAAGGGCTCCAAAGCCGAGGAGGGGACAGGACATAAGGCTAAAATTAGACCTTAGCCTTGAAGAGGCAGCCCTCGGGTGCGAGAGGGAGCTGGAATACGACCGCTGGGTAGACTGTCCTGACTGTGAAGGTAAGGGCTACAGGGGAGAGATGGAAAAGGTGGTATGCCATGCCTGCGAAGGGACTGGGAAGAGGGTGAGCGGTATATTTAACTTCCCAAGACCCTGCTCCGTTTGCAAGGGCAGAGGCTACATAATAAAGAACCTCTGCCCAACCTGTGGTGGAAGGGGCAGGGTTGCAAAAAGGAGCAGGGTAAAGGTAAACATACCACCCGGGACTGACGAGGGGGAAGTTTTGAAAGTTTCTGGCTTTGGTCACACGGGCGAGAGGGGTGGGGAAAGCGGAGACCTCTATCTCAGAATAGGCATAAAACCTCATGAGGTCTTTAAAAAGGTGGGTAAAGACCTCTACATGGAAAAGTTCATATCCTTTCCCATGGCAGTTCTTGGGGGAACAATAAAGGTAAAATGGCTTGATGGCAGAGATATTGAAGTTTTCGTCCAGCCCGGAACAGAATGCGGTTCAACCAAGACCTTACTGGGGCATGGCTTTCCTGCAGCTGGGGGGGCTGGCAACCTGGTGATAACCTTCAGAATAGAGGTGCCAAAGGACATAGGTTCAAACCTCAGAAGCCTTCTTGAAAGGCTCGCAAGGGAGCTCAGGGATGAGGGTGTTGATGTAAAGGTCGGGCTTGTGGACAGGCTCAAAAACCTCCTACCCCTTTGAGAGCTTCTTTACTCCAAGATAATCTCCTATGCCAAGCCTGTGCCACAGGAGCTTGAGAAGCTCAAGAAAGACTAGGGCTGTTGTCTGGGCATCATCCATGGCTCTGTGGACTCGCCTGTATTCTATTCCAAAATAGTCTGCAAGGTCTCTGAGAGAATATTTTCTTATGTCTGGAAGTATGTTCTTGGCAAGGTTCAGGGTGCATATGTGAGGGTGTCTGAACCTCTTGCCGTGAAGCTGTCTGTAGTATTTATCAATAAAGGCTATGTCCTTTTCCACCCTGTGAGCCACTATAACACTGTCACCCACAAATCTGAGAAATTTTGGCATGACCTCCTCCATCCTCGGCTTTCCCACAAGCATGGCATTTGTGATACCAGTAAGGTCCGTTATCCTCTGGGGCAGAGGATATCCCGGGTTCACAAGGCTTGAAAACCTCTCCGTTATTACCCCTCCTTCAACTCTCACACAGGCAATCTCAATAACCTCAGACTTTGATGGGTCAACGCCTGTTGCCTCCACATCTATGCTGACAAAGGTGCTTTCAAGGAGAATTTCCTTCATCAGCGAATCTCCTTGACCTTTGGGGCCTCCTCCCTGAGATATTTTGGGTCCACTATGCCCTCAAGCTCATTGCTCTTTTCCTGGGGTTCTGGCTGATTTTCACCGCCACATGCTCCCTCTGTTCCCGCCACAAAAAGCATGGGCTTTGGACAGTTCACCACCACCACACCCTCTGGCACTGGAAAGTCTGAGTATGGATACATGTATGCCGCAAGGGACATATAGTCTATCCATATGGGAAGTGCCACCCTTGCACCAGCCATACCCTTACCCATGCTCCTCTTTATGTCAAAACCTACCCATACACCCGCCACTATATCTGGAGAAAAGCCCACAAACCATGCATCCATGTAATCGTTGGTGGTTCCAGTTTTGCCGGCCACCACTCTCTGGAGAGAGCTTGCGGTGGCCCCTGTTCCCTCAAGCACCACAGCTCTGAGCATATCTACAAGAACCCTCGTCTCCTGAGGGGGGAGCACCTGCTCGCACTTAGGGGAGTTTTCTTCAAGGACGGAGCCATCGGGTGCCACTATTTTTCTTATAAAAAAGGGCTCGCATCTTGTACCAAGGTTTGCAAAGGTCTGAAAGGCAGAGGTAAGCTGAAGCGGCGTTACCTCTATACTGCCAAGAGCCATGGAGTAATAAGGCTTTAGTTCAATACCCAGAAGTCTTCCCACTTCTATTGGCATGTCAAAACCTATGTCAGCAAGGAGGTTTACGGTAGCCGTGTTAATACTCTTTGCCAGAGCAGTTCTCAGGCTAACCTGCCCATACTCTGCGCCCTCGTAGTTGTCTGGCGTCCATTCCTTACCCGTGGATGGGTCGTAAAAGCTTCTCGGGGTTGCATCTATCAGGCTGGCCTGCGTGTAGCCCTTCATGAGGGCTGCAAGGTAGATTATGGGTTTTATGGCAGAACCTGGTTGACGCTTTGCGTATGCTGCCCTGTTGAAGGGGCTTCTGAGGTAAGAGTATCCTCCAACCATGGCCCTTATGGCTCCAGTTTTTACATCAAGGCTTACAAGAGCCCCCTGAAGGTCTGGAAGAAGCTCAGCCCTTATTTCCCTGCTCTTCTTGTCCTGATAAAGCCTCACCAGCACAAAGTCTCCCTTTTCAACAGGGAGGTTTTTCCTCTCCAGCTCAAACTGCTCCTCCCCAAGCTGAACTTTGAGTCTTTCCCCGTTTAGAGAAAGAACTTTGCCAATGTATACCCTTCCTGGCTTTAGTTCCACCTTCTGTTCTTCATACTTCTTTGAAGTCTCGTAGGGGTCCTCTGGAAGGAAAGGCATGCCGTTTGCCCTTGCCACCCTGACAATACCACGCTTTAAAACTTCCCTTGCATGTTCCTGAAGGTCCCTGTCCACGGTGGTGTATACCCTGTAGCCCCCGGCCAGAATAACCTCTCCGTATTTATCTGCAAGATAGTCCTTTACGAAATCAAGGAAGTAATCCATTCCATAGTATCTGTTTTCCAGCCTGACCTTTATGGGCTTTTCAAGCAGTCTCCTATATTCCTCCTCAGTTATGTATCCATCCTCATACATACGACTCAGAACATAGTCCCTTCTTTCTTTTACCCTTTCTGGATTTCTGAAGGGGTTGTAGCGAGTTGGCGCCTTCGGAAGACCTGCAAGTATGGCAGCTTCATCGGTGGTAAGGTCCTTTACCGACTTCCCAAAATATATCCTTGATGCCGCCTCTACGCCGTAGGCACCCTGACCCAGATATATGTAATTGAGATACATCTCCAATATCTGGTCCTTGGTAAAGTGCCTCTCGATTTGCAGAGCAAGAAGCGCCTCTCTTATCTTTCTCTTCAGGCTTCTATCTGGGGTCAGGAAAAGGTTTCTTGCCACCTGCTGGGTTATGGTGGATGCGCCCTGACGAATTTCCATATGCCTTATGTTGGCAAGGGTTGCCCTGACAATAGCCAAGGGGTCAATCCCCGGATGTCTGTAAAAGTTTTTGTCCTCTGCAGCTATGAAGGCCTGCCTCACGTGAGGCGGTATATCCTCCAGGCTAACATAGTATCTCCTCTGAACTGCCACATCGCCGAAGGGTCTGTCCTTAGCATCGTAAACCACAGTGGCCAGGGGTGGCTTCCAGCTCCTTAGAGCTTCCACAGGAGGCAGGTTCGCAGACAGAATGAGAACCACAGCCAGAGAGAGTAAGAGAAAAGCACCAAGAACACTCAGGAGAATAAAAGGAATTTTACGCACTCTAATATATTATAAGCCCAGAATGGTATAATTTTAGCTCCACAGTAAATTAGTGAAAGGAGGTAGTCCATGAACCTTTACGAATACGAAGCCTATGAAAAGGTGTTCAAAAAATACGGGGTGCCAACACCAAGGTATATGTTCGGCGACCATCTGAGCGACGACATTGTAAACTTTATAAACCAGCTTGGTGAATGTGTAATAAAGTCTCAGGTGCTGGTTGGAAAGAGGGGAAAAGCCGGGGCTGTAAAGCTCTGCAAGAACCCCGATGAAGCCATAGAAACCTTTAACGCTCTGCTAAACTACCCCGTCTACGGTGAGATGCCCGTGGGGCTTCTGGTAAGCGAGAAGGCAAACATCCTCAAGGAGCTGTACGCCTCCATAACCTACTCCACGGAAGTGAGGGCTCCGGTCCTTACCCTGAGCCTTGAGGGAGGCATGGACATCGAGGAAGTTCCGCCAGAAAAGGTAAAGAGCTGGGTGATTGACCCCATAAAGGGTCTTTATCCCCACATGGCAAGAAACTACCTCCTTGAGCTGGGCTTTCCCAGCGAATACATGGGCGTTCTCAGGGAGCTTTCTGAAGTCATAGCCAACATGTGGAGAGCCTTCTGGGAATCTGAGGCAAGGCTTTTAGAGATAAACCCCCTCGCCATATGCGAGGTTGGTGGGAAGCAGAAGGTGCTGGCTCTGGATGCGGTGGTTACCATTGATGACGATGCCAGTGTGCCACCGGCAAAGATATACGGAGTAAGGACTGCCATGAAGAGACCTCCCACAGAGAGGGAAATAGAGGCTTCTCTCATAGACAGGGACGACCACAGAGGTAAGGCAGGTTCCTATGTGGAGGTGGACGGTGATATTGCCATGATGACCTTTGGAGGTGGAGGCTCAACGGTGACCATAGAGACCACCTACGCCATGGGCATGAAACCTGCCAACTTTACCGACATAGGAGGAAACCCACCCGCGGAGAAGATGTATAAGATAACCAGGATAATCCTGTCCAAGCCCGGCATAAGGGGGGTTCTCGTGTGCGGTGGAACCGCCAACAACACAAGGATTGATGTAACACTTGGTGAAGGCGTGGCAAACGCTATAAGAGACCTGCACAGAGAAGGTAAGCTCAACCCCAACTGGATATGGGTGGTCCGCAGAAACGGACCTGAGGCCGAGAAGGGTCTGAGGATGCTTTACGAGGCTCTTAAGGAATGTGGAGTTAAGGGTGAGATATACGACTCATCCCTACCCCTTACAGAAGCCCCCATAAGGCTAAAAGAGCTTCTTGACAGGTGTGAGTCAATAGGTAGAGAGTCAAAGGAAGACAGGCACCTCACTGAAGAACAGGCTCAGGATATGGGAATTTGAAAAGTCTGGTGGAGCGGAGGGGACTTGAACCCCCGACCTCCTACACGCCAAGCAGGCGCTCTCCCAACTGAGCTACCGCCCCTACCGTTGAAATATTTTAGTGCACTTTGCCTTTATTGTCAAAGACTTTTTTCTGGACCTCAAGTCTGAGTCTTATGGCCCTTTTTCTCTTTTCCTTTTCCTCCATAAAAACCCTGAAGGCTTCCCTCTTTAAGGTCCTGTAAAGGTCCACCATTGCCATACCTTACCCCCTTTGCACAGATTTGATTTTAATTTATTCCTCCTCACCCGGTCTTTCCACGCCTCTGAACATGTGCCCACAAAAGGGACATTTTTTTGCCCTCCAGTGAACCTCGCTGTAGCAATCTGGACACCTTTTCTTCCCCTTCAGGTAGAGGAAAAGGTTGAAGTGAAGGAATATCTTAGGAAGCATGTAAAGACAGAATATCAGTAGTATAAGGAGCCACGCCTTTATGGGCGTTATCGGGTCATATGCCCTGAGCCATAAGACAGTTGTGCTTATAGAAGATACCCAGAAGGCTATGCGTCTGTCAAGAAAAACCTGAGCAAGAAGCTGCAGAAGGGCCATCCACAGAAAGAACTGAAAGAGGGTATTCTTAAAGAGAGGTTCAAGCACCCTTAGGTCTTCCATTTTTCACAAACCCCCTCAGAAGTATACTAACTAAGAACCCTGGCAGGAAGCCAGAGATACAGAAAATAAGGGATGTGGAACTGCCGAAGGCATAACAGATATAGAGAATAAGGGCAAAAAGCAACAGCTTGATGGGAAGGCTTAAGGTGTAGAGAAGCAAATGACCCTTACCGGCAAGCCTGTAGGTAAACTCCACAAAAACTGACCCCAGGACAAGTCCTGCAACCGTAAACAGCAAAAGCCTTTCCACAATATAATTTTAACCCTATGCTGAAGCTCATATTCCTCCAGGAGGGTGCAGACCTTGACGCCCTATCCTCCGCTTACGGGGTTATGCTTCTGTATGAGGATGCCTACCTTTTCAGACCTGCCTACCTTTCCAAAAGGGCCAGTGAGGTGCTCAGCTACTTCAAAGCTAGGTTCAGAATTCTGGAAGAGGTTCCTGAAAAATTTGACCTTGTTCTTGTGGACAGCCACAGCTATGAGGACTATCTGCAGAGGTTCGGTGAAAGAGTTGGGGAAATACGCATATACGACCACCACCCATCTGCACCACAGGGCTTTGAGGGGAAAGTGGACATGGTGGGGAGCTGCACAACCCTCCTAGTGGAGGAAATAATTCAGAAGGGGGTGGATATAGACCCTGAGTCCGCCACCATACTTGCCCTGGGCATTTACGAGGATACGGGAATGCTTACCTATGAGGGGACCACGCACAGGGATGCAAGGGCTGTGGAATGGCTGCTGAGGAAAGGGCTGAATCTGAGCCTGCTCAGAAAGTTTCTGAGTGGTGGTATAAGTAAGGAGCACATAGACCTCCTTTCAGAGCACTTAGTCAGCCTTGAAAGCCTATTTCTGAAGGGCAAAAGGGTTAGCCTCGTGGTGCTGAGAATGGAAGAATACAGACCGGATGTATTGAGTCTTCTGTATGAACTCAGGGACATAAGGGAATCCTCCGCTTTTTTTGTGATAGTGGAAGCTGGGGGGAAAACTTACCTCTTTGGACGAGCTCTTAAGGATGAGTTTGATGTCTCTGAAGTGTTCACCAAGCTTGGGGGTGGAGGACATGAGTTTGCCAGCGCAGCAAAGTTTGAAGGGCTTTCTGGAGAAAGGCTAAAAAGTATACTGGAAGCCCTGCTCAAGGGCGAAAGGGTTCCTCTCAGGGTGGAGCAAATTATGAGCTACCCACCTTTTCTTCTTCATGAAGATATGGAAGCAGGTCTTGCGCTTCTTGAGCTCACGCAGAGGAATTTTGCGGGTGCTCCTGTGCTAAACGACGAGGGCAGGCTGGTAGGTGTGGTATACAAAAAGAACCTTCTGAAGGCACAGAAACATGGCGTGGGAGGCAGGGTAAAGGATTTCATGCTGGAGGAGTTTCATACCCTGACCCCGGAAAACTTTGTGTGGGAGGCAGAAGAGCTCCTTTCCAGATATGGAGAAAAGCTTATACCTGTGGTTTCTGAAGGTAGGGTTGTGGGAGTGGTAACGAGGCTTGACCTCCTCCACGCTTACAGAAGGCATATGGAAGCGGTAAAGGCCTACGAAAGAAGGCTTCATGTTCCGGAAGGGTTGAGACCCCTTCTGGAGAGGATAGGAGAGAGGGCAAGTGAGCTGGGCTACAGGGTTTATCTCGTGGGAGGCGTTGTGAGAGACCTTCTCATGAAGAGAAACATATGGGACATGGACTTTGTGGTTGAAGGGGATGCGGTAAAGCTCGCAGAAAGGCTGGCAGAGGAATGGGGCGTGGACTGCCATGCCTTTCCCGAGTTCGGAACAGCTCATATGAAGGTGGAGGGCTACAAGTTAGAGTTTGCCACCACGAGGAGGGAAACCTACCCCCATCCCGGCTCTTATCCACTGGTAGAGTGGGCCACTCTCAGAGAAGACCTTCTCAGAAGAGACTTTACTATAAATGCCATGGCACTGTCCATAAATCCAGAGGATTTTGGCACGCTCATAGACTACTTTGGAGGTCTCAGGGACCTCAAGGACAAAATAATAAGGGTTCTGCATCCCATGAGCTTTGTGGAGGACCCGGTAAGAATTCTCAGAGCCCTGAGGTTTGCCGGAAGGTTTGATTTCAAACTATCAAAGGGCACGGAAAAGCTCTTGAAAAGCGCAGTGAGTATGGAGCTCCTCAAGAGGGCTCCGAGGGGGAGATTGCTTAACGAACTCAGACTTGCTCTTAGAGAGGAAAGGCTTCTGGAAATCCTGAGGCTATACAGGAAGCACAGGGTGCTCGAACAGGTCATAGAGGGCTTCGAATTCAGACAGGACATGGAAACGAATCTTGAAAGGCTGAAAGAGCTCCTTAGCTGGCACAAGATAGAGTTCCCTCAGGAAAAAATAGACTACGGGTGGGTGTATTTCCTTCTGCTCATAAAAGACTTAAAGGTAGATACGGCGGAAAGGCTACTCAAAGAGATAAGTGCGCCCTCCTGGGTAAGAGAAAGCTACAAACTTGTAAGAGAGAGTCTTCACCATATGATAAATGCACTGCAGAAATCCACCAGGAATTCGGAGATATACCTTATACTCAAAGGCAAGCCCCTCGCCTTTCTCCTTATTCTGATGCTTTATCAAAAAGAGAGGGTGAAGCTCTATCTGGAAAAGCTCAGATGGATAAAGGTTGAGCCTGAAAAGTTCAGTGGACTTGAGGGCAGAAAGCTGGGGCAAGCAATAGAAGAGGAAAAGCTCCGTCTAATGGACAGCTTACTCCTCCGCTAAATAGCTGAATATGGCTTCTATTATGGAAAGCAGTATGGATATGACATTCGCCGCAAGGGCACCAATGGCAAGACTGACAGCCTCCTGAACATCTCCCAGAAAGAATATGAAGGCTGCAGGCACAAGGTGAAGGTCTGCCACAAGGCTCGCAGCGGTCATCTCAGTAGCAAGAATCTTACCCTCACCAAGCTTCAGTATTGTAGCCGTCAGGTTTGCGATAACGGTTATCACAAGCTCGTAGGGGTTTGGGTTAAATATAAAGCTCAGGTTTGTGGTGAGAGCCATGAGAAGGAAAAGGTCTGTCATGATTTTCTTCAGCCTCATCTCAGCACCTCCCTGTAGAATCCCATAGCCTTGCGTATGTTGGAAGGCTTACCCAGCAGGAGCAGAGTATCACCTCCCTCTATCTGAGTATCCCCAGAAACTGTAAGGTCAAGGCTTCCGTCAGACCTCCTTATACCTATGACTGTGACGCCATAGACCCTCCTGAGGTCTATTTCCTTCAGCTTTTTACCTACAAGAGGACTGTTCTCCTGAACTGCAAGCTCCACTATCTCAAGCTCTGCCTCCTCACCGTAGGCAATCCTGTCAAAGAGGTCGGAAACGTATCCTCCCGCCTCATGGAGCATGTAGGAGAATATCCTGTTTGCTATAAGCTTGTCAGGAACTATTACCTTATTGGCGCCGAGCTCCTCCAGTTTTTGTGCAGTGCCATCTGTGGGTGCTGTGGAGTATATAAGGAGCCTCTCTCTGTCTGGCACGAGAAGTCTTGCTGTGGCAATAACCGCTATGTTCTTGGCTTCGTCCTCCATGTTGGCTATCAGATACCTTGCCCTTTCTATTCCTGCAGAATTGAGGGCAGTCTTTTTAAAGGGTTCCTCTGTTATGAAATACTTAATGTTATGAAGCTGCATATACTTTAGAGCTTCTTCCCTCGCGTCTATGACTACAAATTCAACCTTTCTCTTGCGCAGTGCCTCCACAAGCCACGCAGAGGTCTTATTGTATCCACATATGATGGCATGCTCTCTGAGCTTTTCAATGTCTGCAAGCATCCTTATGTATTTTATTAGGTTGAGCACATCACCCACAAGGAAAAGCCTTATGATTACCGTCACCGACGTGGTAAAAACACCTATACCCATAAGGGCGAGGAAGGTTGTAAAAATCCTGCCAAGGGGTGTGTCAGTGCCTTTGGCTATTTCACCAAAGCCTATTGTTCCTATGGTTATAACTGTCATGTATATGGAGTCTATAAAGTTTCCACCTGAAAGTATCATGTAGCCTAAGGTTCCCACACTCAGGGAAAAGTGAAGCAGCAGGAGTGGTATTCTGAGCTCCCTGAGGGACTCAATCAGTCTGCTCTGATAGATATCTATAAGCAACTTCTCTCTCTTCTTCTTTGCTCTGAGCTTTCTCTTTATGTGCAATATTTTCCTTGACAGCTTTGGCATATGCAGTTATATTTTATTAGAGTTCCCTTAGGGGGCGAATGGGTTCGACGGGAACTGTAGGACAGGGTTGCAGGCAGGGTGGCAACCTCAACAGCCAAACCAAACACTTCCCGAAAGGGAACTTGCACTCGCTGCCTAACTGAGGCAGTGGCCCTCCCATAGCTTGACCCCTGGGCAATGGGAAGGGCTCAGAGACAGGGGCGTAGGCTCGGGATGGTGCAGGGCTTACCCCGGGCTGAAATCAAGACCCTGCTCGCCCAATGGGAGTCTGCCAGTGGACGCCCATGGGTCAGAGGCAAAACACTGGATAAGCCTGTAGAGGCTCTGGTTTCTGAAGGTTCTCGGACGCGGGTTCGATTCCCGCCGCCTCCACCAAAAACTAACTTGCCTTTGCCCCTTCTCTCACATCCCTGTCGGGAACTATAAGAGATAGCCTTTCACCGTCGGACAGAGCAAGCACCATTCCTTGAGACTCCACACCAAAAATCTTACGGGGTTTGAGATTGGCCAGCATGAGGATTTTCTTGCCTACAAGCTCCTCCGGGCTGTAATGCTTTGCTATGCCCGCCATAAGTGTTCTCTCTTCATCTCCGAGGGAAACCCGAAGTCTCAAGAGCTTTTCTGAGCCTTCTACCTTTTCTGCGGAAAGCACCCTTGCAAGCCTTATGTCCAGTTTAAGAAAGTCCTCTATACTCACAAGTTCCATGCCTATACAATTTTATCATCTCCGGGCAGGTGTTTTATAAACTCAAGCATTTCATACAGCAATGGGCTCAGAGCAAAGGTGTATATCCTTCGGCTGTGTAGATGGTCTTCTCTGTCTATTCTCAGGTATGTGTTTCTCTCCTTTGACCAGAGGTTCAGCTTTGCGTAGGCCACATGGGCTGCCTCACTTTCAAACATGGAAAGGGCTATCAGAGTGAAGAGGAAGAGGTTTTTACGCTCCGAGTATACTTCTTCCCTGTCCCAGCCTATCTTTTCTGTAAAGAAGAGCTGGAAGGCAGGGTGGTAAAAGTCCTCTTCTCTCTGAGGTCTTGAAGGCTTTATGCCTATTACAGCTGCGTCCTCTTCCATGTGAATTCCGAGCCCCTCTATCAGTTTTCTGAATTGCTGTGTGTATATTACAAGACATCCCTCCTCTTCCTTCTTTGACAGATAGGCGGTTTTGAGCTCCTTGTATCTCAGGCTGAGCAGTTTTCCCTGATAGTCTGCGTGGCTGGCAAGCCTGTCGTATAGCCCTTTCAGATAGGAGTCCTTCAGAGAGCTTATAAAGCAAAACCTCACCTCTTTTTCCTCAAGCCCTTCTCTGACAAACCTCTCCAGCTCCTGAGCATCCTCGTTGTATCCACCTCCCATAAGGAGAAACTTGTTTTCTACCTCCACCGTGGCCGATTTGCCCTCCACCCGCACCCTGTAAACTTCATAGAGACCGTGCCTGATACCAGATTCCTTCTCTCCCTGTGCGTAGAAAAAGGCAGAAGAAGGCTTTTCCAGCACTGCGTATATGGTTACTCTCTCCGGAAGGCTAAAGCCGTCAAAGTCAAACTTCAGCACTTTAGCATCCTTATACAGGCTTATGAGCAGGTTTTTCTTGGCTGTTTCTTTCTGGTTATTATTGCGCAGTTTGTTCAGGGTCCTTCTTGTTACGGTCTGAACCGGGAGCCCGAAGTAGTCGTATAAAAAGCTGACTGCGTTCCAGAATTCATACATCTCTCCCTCTTCCAGCTCTGTGTTCAGCAGTATCAGCACTCCCCTGAAGCTCTCGTGGTCTTTCTCTATCTGTCTCTGAAGGCTGATAAGCCTTGCACAGAAGTGGAGAAGAGAGTAGAGCAGTTTTGTTGATTCTATATGTCTCAGGGGTCTGCCCTTCTGGGCTGTGCCCTTTATCAGGGAAATAAAGTCTTGACCGCCAAAGAGCCTCTCAAGGGAATACTTGCCCACTATACTCACACTCACCCCCTGAGCAAAACTGAAGGTCTTCAGCTCCCTTTCCAGAAGGTCTATGTCCTCCTGACTTATCTCCGCCTCGTGGAAAAGATACAGTTCTATATTCTTATTCGGGACGAGATACTCACCAAAACTCACCCATACCTTTGATGGGGTATCTTCCTTTATGAGCACCTGTGCAGACAGCTTACTGCTCTCACCCATCAGTGCCTTCTTGAGAAAGAGTTTCCAGTCCTGCTGAAGGGCTTTGAGGGTATCGGGACTGAGTGCCCTCTCCAGCAAGCTCTTAGTATCCTCAAGGCTTTTGCCCAGATCCTGCATGTATTCAGAGAGGTCTTCGTAGAGCTTTTCATCCTTGAGTTTCTCTTCTATTTCCTGCCAAAGCCCAAGGCGGGTTTCCTCTCTTCTTTCAAAAAGGCTCGCCCTTGATACTATCTTGGAATTTCCAAGGTGGTCAAAGTAGAGGGGCAGAAGGTAGAAAAAGAGCCTTCTAAAAGAATACACGTCCCAGGGTTGTAGGTAGAACCCTTCTATCTGGCCTATGGTATCCATCACCTCCTGAAGGTATTGCCTTACAATATCTGAACCGCTGAGCTCCAGCCACACCTGCAAAAGGTCTTTTCTCATCTGCCATTCTACTTCTCTGCTGAGCTCCACATCCTCATAACCCCTTATCCTCATAAAGACCACCCCACTCTTTCTATCAAGGTCTGAAGGATTGCCAACCCTGAGGTCTTCCACCAGAAACCTCCTGCCCTCGCTGTGCCTGTAAAAGCTCTTTCTGTCTTTCCCATACTTTACGAGCCTGAAGGGCTTTCTCCAGCGGTTTACCACCGACCTGCTGTAGATGGCTCTGCCGGGCACTCTGTAGTCCGCCTTTTCAAGGGCGGAGTTGAAGCCATCATAGTTAACCTTTCTGTTTATCAGTCCGTGCATGAGGTTTGCAAGGTTTTGAAGATAGGGCTCGTGGCGGTTGTAAAAAAGCCCTGCACAGATAAAGCTCTCACCCCCAACGGGCTCTGCCTTTGCAAAGCGGTCAAACCTCTCTTCCCACCCTCTGGCTATAAACTCCTGCATCTTTCCCCTCCAGAAGTTTATGCAAAAATTCCACCGGAAACCTTGCAAACCTCCCAGTGAGGACCTCCACGTAGGGGTAGTCCTCTCCGAGGGGTATGACTGCGTATTCATCTGGTGAGCTGTCGCTCACAAGACATCGGGTCTTCAGGTCAAGCCCACCCCCCAGCACAAGGGCACCACCCCTCCCAACCCTTTTGCCTACCCTGAAGCTCAGAGCGCTTTCCACTCCCCTTTTCAGCACGTGTCTTACAAAGACTAGGGCGTAAACTGGCAGAAGAAAAGTGGTGGCGTATTTTCTGAGACTGTCTGTGTTCTCCACAAAGTCTCTGACCCTTTCTGACTTCTCCTCGTCATGCCCCCTGAGAATGCCCTCAATTTCTTTTAGCATAGCCAGAAGAGCTCTTCTCTTTTCGTTGTCAAACTTTACGCTGACCTGCCCCTCCACAAGCAGGTAAGGATGGTAGTATCGGTATCTGCCACTTTCTGGGTCTTCTGGCACATCGTTGGTGGAAAAGTAAACCGCAGAGGACAGAAGGTGCATAAAGTTAAGAATTTTCCACGCTCCCTCTGGGTTCCTTTTGTTCTCCATCAGGTATACATCCTCAAGGAAGGTTTTTATGCTTTCCAGCTCGGAAACCCTGTTTGCCCTGTAGTGGCTTCTGTGCTGGGCTGGCACGGGTATAAGCACCTCTCCCTCCGGTGCCTTTACAAACTGCTCCACTATCTTGCCCACCACCTGGTCAAGGATGAGCCGCTGGTTTATCTGCTCTCTTCTGTAAATTAGCTGGATGAGCTCTCTGTCCCTGAAGTCCACAAGTGACTCTATGTGGTCAATTACATAATCCTTTTCCTTGGGTATAACATACAGTAGGTGCAGGTGCTTGGGTCTTTTTTCTGTTTCCTCATCACCCCTTGCCCTTGATATTGCCTGAAGTATCTCCACAAGGTTCTGCTCTATGCCCCAGTCTGTCACCAGTATGTATATGTGGTTTACGGGCTTGTGGGGTCTGCTAAAGTCCAATCCTCTTGAAACGGAGGAAGTGCCCAGTATAACGTCCTGAGAGCCCTCATTTATGTCCCTTGGGCTCTTTTTTGAGCTGGCTGTGGCGATGAGGGTGGTGAGCCCCTCCTTTTCAAGGTGGTGCGACAGCTCCACTATCTGTCCTTTGTCCTGCAAAAACAGAAAGCCCGTGCTGTTTCTGTCAAGGGTTGCCTTCAGGTATTTCACCACCTGCTTTATAAGCTCCTCCTCCTTCTCTACCCAGAGGAAGAACCTCCTGTGCAGTATGAGCTCCCCTGCCGGATAGCCATGCTTTGCGTGTATCTCCAGAGGAATGCCGTTTATATCCAGATAGAGGCTTTCCTCAAAAGGAGATAGCACAATGGAATCTGGAATGACCTCGTGCTCTCTGAACTCCTCCAGCAGTCTTTTCAAAAGGTGCGGGGAGTAACCGTTGGCATCAAAAAGGTAAAGGTTTGCCCTTCCGCCCGCCCTATTTACCTTCTGCAAGAACTCAAGCATCCCACTTATGGCATACAGGCCGTTTCTGTAGCCAAAGAACTCATCAAGTATCACGTGTATGTGCCATCTTTTCAGAAAGACGGGGTTGAGGATCTTGGGGTCAATAAGATGCCTGATGGTTTCCCCCGTATCCGTGTCCGTGTTTGCCTGCTGGGTAACAAAGGCCCATATCTGGTTGTAAAGACCTTTTTGTCTGTATTCTGCTATCTTCTCCACCGTCCTTTTTATTATGCCCTCGCTTGATTGCGTGTCTTCAAAGCTGTCGCCTGAGTGTCTGAGGAGTTTTTGTCCGCTGGGCTTTCTCCTCTCCCTTATGATTCCAATATCCTCTCTGCCAGAGGCTTTTACCTTTTCCATTTCCTTGTCTATGAGTCTGAGCCTGCTTGCCATGTATATGACAAGGTGCTTGCCCTCCGCCCTGAGGAGATAGTCTCTTATGGTGGAGGTCTTTCCACTGCCAGCAGAGTGAAGCAGGCATATGGCTTTGCAGGGCTCCTCCCTCCTGATAAACTCCGGGAGCTTCTGCCCTACATCCTGCCTGCAGAGGTTTATGGAGTCTGGCTTTATTGACCTTACCCACCTCTGTCTTGCCTCAACTTCTCGCTCCAGCTCCTCTATTTGAAGCCTCAGCTTCTTCAGAACCCTTTCCCTCTTTCCGACCACCTTCTCAAAGCTGTCATCCAGCATGTCATACGGGCATTCTTTATCCTTGAGGCTTCTGTATATTTCTCTTACACTGTCTCTGAAAGGCTCAAGTTCATATGCAGTCTCCTTTTCTACATAAAACCTCACTCTGAGAGGCTCAGAGGCCGGATATATGAGCTCAAGCACCACCTCCCTGAGGTTCTGTGGCTTTTTCTCTATCAGGTAATCGGTCGCATAACACAGAAGCTGGGCAAAGCCCTTTACTTCCACAAACACACATCTTAGCTCCTCAAGAGCCCTCCTCTGCTCGGTAAAGGCCCTCAAAAACTCCACAAAGTTCAGCTCGCCTACCGACAGGTTTACGGGCACTCCGTAGTTTATAACCGGTATGCGTGGCAACTGATTTTCATCCTTTGACCTGCCTGTTTCAAAGACCCTCTTTATCCAGAATACAAAACCTGCCAGCTTGAAGTCCACTACATAGAAGGTTTTTTCTTTTATAAAGAGCAGGTCTGCATTCTGCCAGACTATATCTCCCGATTCCTCCCCCATGTGATACTTCTCCAGCAGGGCTCCCTCCTTATCCATGCCGTAGAGCCTGCCGGCATAGTATCCATGCAGATACGCAAGCTTTGCGTATTTTTCCTCTGCCACGTGCTCGTCTATGTATGTTCCCAGCCTCTCCCACTCCTGAAGGGGCTTTTCAAGCTCAGAAACCAGCTCCTCCCTGAGGGATTCTCTGAGTTTCTCAAAGAGGCTCTTCCTGAACCCCTCAGCCCGCTCTGGGGCTATCTTCTGTAGAAGCCCCAGCTTGAAAGCTCCCTCAAAAACAAAACCTAAACCGCTTAAAAACTCCCTCATCTCCTTAAATCAGTATAAACTCCCCTGAGGACTTAAACCTGACCTAAAACCTCGCCTCGCAGACCTGCTCGTATTCTATGAGGTCGGTTATCTTTGGCTCTTTGCCACAGAGGGGACAGTGCGGGTCCTTGCGGAGCTTTACCTTTCTGAAATCCATAGAAAGCGCATCCATTATAAGGAGCTTTCCCACCAGAGGCTCGCCAATACCCAGCAGAACCTTTATGGCTTCAGTCGCCTGAATACAGCCCATTATGCCACCTATGGAGCCAAGAATTCCTGCCTCCTGACAGGAAGGAACAAGACCTGGGGGTGGGGGCTCTGGATAGAGGCATCTGTAGCAGGGGGAACTGTCCTTATCTCTGTAGTCAAAGACGGAAATCTGTCCCTCAAACCTCAGCATTGCCGCAGAGACAAGGGGCTTGCCAAGAAAGTAGCAGGCGTCGTTTATGAGAAACCTTGTGGGGAAGTTGTCTGTGCCATCCAGAACTATATCATAGTCCTTTATTATGTCCATTATGTTGGACTTGTTGAGCATGGTGTTGTAGGTTATCACCTTTACATCGGGGTTTAGCTTTTCCACCGTCATGCGTGCAGACTCCACTTTTGGCACTCCAACCCTTTCTGTGCTGTGAAGTATCTGTCTCTGGAGGTTGGAAAAGTCCACCACATCAAAGTCCACTATGCCTATGGTGCCCACACCCGCAGCAGCAAGGTAATATATGGAAGGGGAGCCAAGTCCGCCAGCACCCACCACAAGCACCTTTGAATTCAGGAGCTTTTCCTGCCCTTTGCCACCCACTTCTGGCAGGATTATATGCCTTGCATACCTCTTTATCTGCTCCTCTGTAAACTGAAACATAAGAGTAAATTATAAGCCAGCTCAGTCCTCGGCAACTGTTTTGACCGTCAGAGCACCCGCTACAACTTCAACTTTGGGCTTTTATGTGCTATATTTAAAATATGACTTTTATCATGCTGGAGGTGAAGAATGAAAAATGTTATATTCAATACGCCGGACCACAAGGTAGCTTTCTTTGAAGAGCTTATCCCTGCCTCGGCTGTGCAGTCAAATCAGGCGCTCATAATTCACAAGGGTGAAGGCATGCTTCTTGACCCTGGAGGCCACAAGGTCTTTTCCAAGCTCCTGTCAGACCTTTCCCTCTACATTCCTCCAAGCCAGATAAAATACATATTCCTTTCCCATCAGGACCCTGACATAGTGGCTTCCATAAACGGCTGGCTCATGACCACAAAGGCGGTAGCCTATATCTCCAAGCTATGGATGAGGTTTCTTCCACACTTTGGACTGGATTCCCAGCTGGAGGACAGGGTTTTCCCCATAGATGATGGCGGGACTGTGCTCACTCTCGGTGGAGACTGTAAGATTTACATACTGCCCGCACACTTTCTGCACTCGGAGGGCAACTTTCAGGTCTATGACCCCTGCTCAAAGATACTCTTCTCTGGAGACCTTGGGGCATCTCTGGGGCAGGACTACTTTGTGGTGGAAGACTTTGATAGTCACATAAAGTATATGGAAGGCTTCCACAGGAGGTATATGGTAAGCAACAAGATTCTGCGCTTCTGGGCAAACATGGTGCGTCAGCTGGACATTGAGATGATTGTGCCACAACATGGAGCAATCTTCAAGGGCAAGGACATGGTAAACCGCTTTATAGAGTGGGTGGAAAACCTTGAGGTGGGTGTTGACCTGATGACGCAGGAGAGATACAGAGTTCCTGTTGGGTAAAAAGTTCAGATTTCCTCATAGTTTGGTGCTGGTTTAATCTGAGCTTACAGCTCAACCTTCTGCCTGCTTGCATCCGAATACCTAAAGCCTTATAAGCTATAAGGGGCATGAAAGACTTTGTGCATCTTCACCTTCATACGCAGTATTCGCTTTTGGACGGTGCCATAAAGGTGAAAGACCTTGCAAAGAGGGCAAAGGAGCTGGGCTACAGGGCGGTAGCCATCACAGACCACGGGAACCTCTTTGGTATCGTGGACTTTTACAGGAGCATGAAAGCGGTGGGCATAAAGCCCATCATAGGCATGGAAGCCTACTTTACCACTGGTTCTCGCTTTGACAGAAAGGGCAAGGGCTCGGAGGACAACATAACAGACAGACACAATCACCATCTTATACTTATCGCAAGGAATGACGCCGGACTTAAAAACCTCATGAAGCTCTCCACCCTCTCCTACAAGGAGGGTTTTTACTACAAGCCGAGGATTGATTATGAGCTTCTCAGTCAGTATCATGAAGGGCTTATAGCCATAACCGCATGTCTTAAGGGTGTTCCCACCTATTACGCAAGTCTTGGGGATGAGGAAAAGGCCACTGAGTGGGTCAAAAAGTTTTTAGACCTCTTTGGCGAGGACCTTTATCTTGAGCTTCAGTCCAATTCTCTTCCTGAGCAGGAAGTTGCCAACAGAAACCTCATAAGGATAGCCCAGAGATTTGGAGTAAAGCTAATTGCCACCAACGACTCCCACTACCTTATGCCCGAGGACAGACTTGCCCATCAGGTGCTCATGGCAATACAGATGAAAAAAACCCTTACTGAGATTCAGCAGGGTGGAGGACTGAAGTGTGCCAACGAGGGGCTCCATTTTGCCTCCGCCGAGGAGGTATGGGAAAAGTTCAGAGACAAGTTTGATGGATGGGAAAGGGCACTTCTTAACACCCTTGAGGTGGCGGAAAAGACCGCAGAGAGCTTCCAGCTTCTGGAGGGCGGTGGCTATCTCATGCCACACTTTCCCACAGAAGGCGTGCCACTACAGGAATTCTTAAAAGACCTTGCTATAAAAGGGCTAAAACAGAGGATAGCCCAGGGTCTGGCAGAAGATAGCAGAGAATACTGGGAAAGATTGACTTTTGAGCTGGATGTGGTATCCCGCATGGGATTTGAGGGATACTTTCTTATAGTTCAGGACTTTATAAACTGGGCAAAGTCTCAGGGCATACCGGTTGGTCCAGGAAGGGGCTCCGCCGCAGGCTCTCTGCTTGCCTTTGCCCTTGGCATAACGGATGTGGACCCCATAAGGCACGGGCTTTTGTTTGAGAGGTTTCTCAACCCCGAGAGGGTTTCCATGCCCGACATTGACGTGGACTTCTGCATGGAGAACAGAGACAGGGTAATAGAGTATGTGAGGGACAAATACGGTGCAGAGAATGTGGCCCAGATAATCACCTACAACGTGATGAAGGCAAAGCAGACCCTCAGGGATGTGGCAAGAGCCCTTGGCATATCCTATCAGACTGCAGACACGCTTGCCAAGCTCATACCGCAGGGTGATGTGCAGGGCACTTGGCTGTCTCTGGAAGAGATGTTCCTTGTGCCTATAGAGGAGCTTTTGAAAAAATACGGAAGGCACAGAACAGACATAGAGGAAAACGCCACAAAGTTCAGAAGGTTATGTGAGGAAAGCCCTGAGCTAAAGAAGCTTGTAGAGATTGCCCTCAGGCTTGAAGGTCTAACAAGACATACCTCACTGCATGCTGCGGGTGTTGTCATAGCACCAAAACCTCTTGAGGAGCTTCTGCCCCTTTACTACGACAAGGAGGGTGCGGTGGCTACGCAGTTTGACATGGGGAAGCTGGAAGAGGTAGGGCTCATAAAGATGGACTTTCTGGGTCTGAAGACTCTCACGGAGCTTCAGAAGGTGAGGGAGTTCATAAAAGAAAGGCACGGGGTGGAAATAGACTACCTCAGTCTTCCCCTTGACGATAGGGATGTTTATGACCTTTTGAGAGAAGGAAACACCACGGGCGTCTTCCAGCTTGAGAGCAGTGGTATGAAAACCCTGCTTAAAAGACTTGCCCCCGACAGCTTTGAAGACATTGTGGCTGTGCTTGCTCTCTACAGACCTGGACCACTCAAGAGCGGTCTTGTGGATAGCTACATAAACAGAAAGCACGGAAAAGAACCAGTGGAATACCCATTCCCCGAGCTTGAGCCGGTGCTGAAAGAAACCTACGGCGTGTGGGTATATCAGGAACAAATCATGAAAGCCTCTCAGATTCTTGCGGGCTTTACCCCCGGTGAGGCAGATACCCTCAGAAAGGCAATAGGCAAGAAAAAGGCGGACCTTATGGCACAGATGAAAGAAAAGTTCATAAAGGGTGCGGTAGAGAGAGGATACGATGAAAAGAGGATAAACCAGCTCTGGGAAGATATAGAGAAGTTTGCCAGCTATTCTTTTAACAAGTCCCACTCTGTAGCCTACGGTTATCTGTCCTACTGGACTGCCTATGCAAAGGCGCACTACCCTGAGGAGTTTTTCTGCGTAAAGCTCTCAACTGAGAAGAACGACAGAAAGTTTATAAACCTTCTCAAGGATGCAAAGGCAGAGGGCTTTAAACTTCTGCCACCGGACATAAACAGGAGCGGTATGGACTTTGTTATAGAGGGTCAAAAGACCATAAGGTTTGGTCTTGCCCGTATAAAGGGTGTAGGTGAGGACACGGCAAGGCTCATTGTGGAGAGCAGGAAAAGACCATGGACTTCTCTGGGAGACTTCATAAGGACTGTGGACAGCAAAAAGGTTAACAAAAAAACCCTTGAAGCTCTCATAAAGGCGGGAGCCTTTGACTTCAGCGGTGAAAAACGCACGGAGCTGCTTCAGAGGCTTGAGGGTGGCTCTCTAATGGTTAAAGGACTCTTCGGTGGGGAAAGAATAAGGGAAGAGGATTACTCTAAATATGAAAAGGAGGTCCTTGGCTTTTATGTGTCCTCACACCCTCTTGACCCCTATGAAAAGCTCTTCAGGGGCAGGGTTTCAAACCTTGAGGTGCTGGAGGAGGTCCAGGAGGGGGCCTACACCCTCGCAGGAGTTATAACAGAGCTCAAAGTGAAGAAAACACAGAAGGGCAACCATATTGCCCTCTTCAACCTTGTGGACAAAACAGGCATAGCACAGGTCTTTGTCTTCCCAGAAACATACACCCAGAACAGGGAAAAGATAAAGGAAGACCAGATAATAGTGGGCAGGTTTGACCTGGATATAGACCAGGAAACAGAAGAAGTCAAGTTAATCCTCAGGGAGGTGCATACACCCGAGGAGTTCCTCAGAGGTGAGGGCATGAGTATAAGGCTTGTTTTTCTCAAGGAGCTTGAAGAAGAAAATCTTCTGAGGCTGAAAGAGCTCATAAGAGAGTGCGAAGACCCGGAGGGTAAAGAGCTCACCCTTGAGCTGAGGATAAACGGATACAGGACGCTCCTTCAGGCAGACCCGAGGATAAAGGTAGGAACACACATAGTAAAGTTCAGGGAAAGGCTCAGGGAAATGGGCATAAGCTTAGAGGTTTCCTGAAAGGGGAAAGATGGGGAAGCTATCTATCTCCCCTCCAGACTCTAAAGCCTGAATATGCACTTCTACCCACTCAAGAAGGTATGCGGTATCTATACCCCTGAAACCCTCCCTGCATGGCTGGAGCTGCTCATAAACCATCCTGAGAACTCTTAAACAGCTATCTCTTCTTCCACACAGATAATGGTTGTAGGCTATGGCAAGTCTTATAAGGCCCTGATAGCAGTTTCTTGAAAACCTGTCCTCCTTTGGAAAGAGCCTCCACACATCTTCTAACAGCTCGTGAGCAGAGTAGAAATCTCCGCTGTCCCAGAGCCTTTTAGCTTCCTCGAGAAGCTCTCTCTCTTTCAAGCTTTGAACCCCAGGGCAAAGCCCACTGCAAAACTGCCAGCAAAGGCAAGCTTTCTGATAAGCCCCTGCACAAACTCTGTAAATCCTTCAAACATACCCCTGAAGAGGACAAAAAGCTGACCCCAGTGGACCTCAACTATCCCTTTGCTGGCGAGCCACATGAGAGAGAGTATGTAAAGACCAAGCAGGAGCAGGAAAAGGTTGAGCACCCTTCTGGTTGCAAACCCTACCACAAAGCCGGCAAAGCCCGCATAGCCCATATCTAAAAGCAGGTCACCCCAGTTCATTGATACCTGAAGACGCTGGGGTTGAGCACATCCGGATAGTTGGTGGTCATCTCATAGTCAAAGAGCTGCTTTCTTATCCTCTGAAGGTCGGACCTATCTGGCCTGAAGGGGTAGCTCTTTATGTCGCTCACGGAGCTGTCTCCAAAGGGTCTGTTGCAGGCAACTTCTGAAGTTTTGCCCCTGCATCCTGAGGTCATGAAGGGTCTTCCGCTCCAGAAGAGCTCTTCAAAGGTATCTTTACCTATGCCAAAGTCCACCACCTGACCTTTTTCGTTGAACTTCATATCCTCATACCGGGCAATCTGGTTGTCTATGAGGTATCTGGCAAACTGAACCCTTCTAAACTGAGGTGCGGGGCATGGCTTTTCCTTTTCCATCATGGAGCCTTCTTCTGGCCAGAAGGAGAAAAGGTGCGTCCTTGCACCAAGGTCTCTTACCCTCTGTATGGTCTCTATCATCTCTTGCTCTGTCTCACCAAGCCCCACCACAAGATGGCACCCTGCGTAACCATCCCCCATCACATCACAGGCCCAGTGGAGCACCTTCCAAAAGGTTTCCCATCTGTGAGGGCTGTTCATGGGTTTTCCACGAAGCTTTTCAAAAACCTCAGGCGTTCCGCAGTCTATGGCAACGGTCACCGTGTCCGCACCCAGCCTTTTGTAGTCCTCCATATCCTCGTAAGTGGTGCCAGTGGCGTTTATGAGAAGGGATACAAAGAGCTGGTCTCCAAGCTCAGAAAGGACTCTTTTGAGCACATACTTTGTATCCCTTATAGCTCTTGGGTGGGTTATCTGCGCTATGCATAGCCTCTCCACATGACCCACCTTCTTTGCCCTTTCTATGATATCGTCCAGCTTTACGGTGGGCCACTCCACCCTTATGAAGTTCTTCTTGGAGTATTCCATCTCCCTCGCCTTCTGTAGACCGCAGTAGGCACAGGTGGCATGGCACCCTGAGGGATAGGTAAGAAGCGTGTTTATACAGCTAAGCCTTGTATTTCTGTAAAACTGTCCCGGCACCATACCGAGGGTCATAGCAGCAGCCATGCTTATCTGAAGGTATTCGGGGCTTTCCTTCTGCTCTGTGAGCCTTTCAAGAACCAGTCTGTCCATACTTACACCTCCAGAAAGTTATTATAAGCCTTCCCCGAGGCTTACCTTTAAAAATTTCTTATGAGCCTATAAGCTCACCTTTTCCCCCTTTTCTCCATTACAATTCTGGAAACCTCCGCAGCCTTTTGTGGGTCCATAGCCTCCAGTATGGCAGCCGCCTGTCTTTCCCTAAGGTTTAGCAGAATCTCTGCAGCCAGGTTCGGGTCAAGATTGTTCATTATGGCACCCGCCTCGTCAGGAGATGCCTTGTTGAATATATCCACAAGTTTTTTCACCTCCGGTCTTTGTTCCTCCTTTGGAGCTGGTGCTCTTTTAAGTTCTTCAAGTTTTTTCCTTTCTTCTTCAATCTTTCTGAGCTTTTCCTCAAGGTCCTTTGAGATTGCACTCAGCTCATCTCTCGCCTTCTTCTCCCTTTCTTCCTTCAGTTTTTTCTGAAGGGCAGACTGAGGAAAGGCAAAGCTGAAAAAAAGCAGCGCAGAAAGTAGAACCTTAACCATTCCACAACCTGTGCTTTATAAGATGTAAAAATCCCGCTTTCTGAAACTCAAAGTTCAGGTTTTTTACCATGCTCTCCCTTTCTCTGTTTACTCTGAGTATATCAAGCGCCTTTACATCTCTGTAAGCCTGTTTTAGCTTTTCTTTCCTTTCCTCTCTCAAAACCTCCAGCTCTCGGAGCTTTTCTGTCAGTTCCTTTTTCCTGGCCATAAGGGCCCTGTATTGAAAGAGCAGGCCCTCAGAAAAGGAAACCTTTGCCTTCTCGTTTACAGCTTCTGCCTCACCTTCCAAAGCTTTTATCTGCTCTTTTATGGCCTCAATCTGCATCTGAACTTCTCTCAGCTCCCTTGCCCTTGCCTCCTTTATACCCTCCTTCAGTTTTATTATCCTTCTTAAGGCCATGTTAAAATTATAAACCCTATGCACGCTGAAGTCTCTGAGCTCATAGAGATTGGTAGGGTTCTCCATTCAAGGGGATGGCTTCCTGCGAGCGGTGGGAACCTCTCTGCAAGGCTTGGAGAGGATAAGGTGCTCATAACCGCATCTGGAAGCCACAAGGGACATCTCACAAGAGAGGACTTTGTTATAGTTAACCTGAAGGGTGATGTTATGGAAGGTTCAAAAAAACCCTCCGCAGAAACTTTCCTTCATCTTCTGGTATACAGAGCCTTTCCAGAGGTCAATTCAGTCCTTCATGTTCACTCGGTCAATTCCACCCTCATATCAAGAGTATCCAAGGGTGACGTATGGCTTGAGGGATACGAACTTTTAAAGGCCTTTGACGGCATAAAAACACATGAAACGAGCTTATGCGTTCCAGTTTTTGAAAACTCCCAACACATGGAGGAGCTCTCTAAGCTGGTTGAAGGCAGGCTCAGAGAGGGCAAATTCTACGGCTTTCTTCTCAAGTCTCATGGACTCTACACCTGGGGCAGAAGTATAAGGGAGGCATACATAAGGCTTGAGGCTTTTGAGTTCCTCCTTGAATGCGAGCTTAAGATGATTCTGAAGGCATGAGGGCAAGGCTTTATATTGCAGATGCGAGAAGTATGGAGGAACTGGAGGATGAAAGTGTAGACCTTGTTGTTACCTCGCCACCTTACTGGCATATAAAAGATTATGGAGTTGAAGGTCAGATAGGATATGGGCAGAGCCTTCATAAGTATTTAAAAGACCTTTACCTCGTGTTTAGAGAGTGCTTTAGAGTTTTAAAAGGCGGGACGAAGCTGTGTATTAACATAGGAGACCAGTTTGCCAGAAGTGTTGTATACGGAAAGTATAAAGTAATACCCTTGCATGCAGAAGTAATATCCATGTGTGAGCAAATAGGTTTTGACTATATGGGTGCCATAATATGGCAGAAGAAAACCACCATGAACACCACCGGCGGTGCAAACATCATGGGAAGTTTTCCCTATCCACCGAATGGAGTTGTAGAAATAGACTACGAGTTTATTCTTATATTCAAAAAGGAAGGCAAAAGAAAAGTTGAAAGGAATATCAAAGAAGCCTCTAAGTTGACAAAAGAAGAATGGAAAGAATATTTTTCAGGTCACTGGAACTTTGGAGGTGCAAGGCAGATAGACCACGAAGCGGTATTTCCTGAAGAGCTCCCAAGAAGACTTATAAAGATGTTTTCTTTCGTTGGAGATACAGTGCTTGACCCCTTTTCAGGCAGTGGAACCACTCTTAAGGTGGCGGTTAAGCTAAATAGAAAGGCTGTGGGCTACGAGGTTAATGAGAGATATGCATCTATAGCAAGGCAGAAGCTGGGCGTATTCGGGCTTGATATTATAAAAAGAGAGCATAAGGAGTTTAAGACAGAACCAGTAGACTACAGACCAAGTGTTAAGGATGCAAAACCATTAATTGATGAAAGAATGTTAAAGCTTGGTAAAGATAACTTATACAGAGTTGTGGATGTGGTTTCTGAAGATACCATACTGCTTTCTACAGGATTGAAAGTAAAACTTGCAAATATAAGAATTAAAGACAAGAAATCTGCTATTGAATACCTAAATAAGTATGTGAAAGGAAAGGATGTTATACTCAGAATATATAATGAACTAGCAGACTCGGATACGGTCAGGGCTAAGGTTTTTCTGAAGAACAGAATACACATAAACAGAAAAATGGTTCAGATGGACATAGCAGAGGAGGTAAGGGATGAATAACAAAAGAAAGGAGTGGTTACTGAATATTGCTACAAACCGATGGCAACTGAATAGACCAAAGTATGTGGGGAAAGTGGCTGAGGAAATACGACAGTGTTCTCCCAAAAAACTGGAAGATTGGATTGAATACTATAGAGAGAAGGTCAGACCAAATAAATACGAAGATATGAGAAAGCATATTCCAGAACTTACTATAGACCATTATCTTGAACTGCTTGGGCTTGAACTTTGTAAAAGAATTCACGAGAATATAAGAAAGGAGATAGAAAGTATAACAGACGAAGACTGTGTTTCTTACATAAGAGAGCTGGTATTCAACAGAACATTTCAGGGCTATATTAGAGAAAAACAAACTGTTTACCAACGCCTTGAGGATATGCTTGGAGTGAAAATTGAGCCTGCACCTGATATCTGGGACAGAAAATATAACATTGACTTTTACATAAAATGTAAAAATGGAATAATAGGCCTTCAGATAAAGCCTATCACCTATCAACAAACTCCTCAGGTGCATAACTGGAGAAGCTGGCTAAAGGCTTCTCATGAAAGATTTAAAAGGGAGGTTGGTGGAGAGGTTTTTGTGATATTCTCCGTAAAAAAAGACAAGGGTGTGAAATATATTTATAACGAGGATGAGCTCGTGGAGTCTATTAGGAAGGCTATGATACTTTCAGGAGGTCCAGCATGAGCCTACTTGCCATCTTTGACCAAGAGGGAAAACTTGTAGAGACTGTGAAGGAATACGAAGAGATAGCCCGCAGGCTATCCACCATAGGTGTTCGCCTTGAGAGGTGGAAGACAGACAGAGAACTTCCATGGTCTGCAAGCCAGGAAGAGGTGCTACAGGCTTACAGGGAGGATGTGGACAGGATAGTCAGGGAGTTTGATTTTAAGTCCATAGACGTGGTGAGCCTCACACCCGACCATCCAAGAAAGGAAGAGCTAAGAAACATGTTTCTTTCAGAGCATACACATTCGGACTTTGAGGTAAGGTTCTTTGTAGACGGCTCTGGAACCTTTTATCTTCATCCTGATGACAGGGTTTATGTGGTTGTGTGTGAAAAAGGGGACTTTATAAGCGTGCCGGCCAACACTAAACACTGGTTTGACATGGGCACAGAGCCCTTCTTCAAGGCTATAAGGTTCTTCTCCATACCAGAGGGCTGGGTTGCAAACTTCACTGGCTCAGATATATCTACAAAGATACCTTCTCACGATGAGCTCCTGGAGCTGGCATGATAAAAGCTATAATCACAGATATAGAGGGGACGACCTCTTCCCTTCACTATGTAAGGGAGGTCATGTTCCCCTACTCAAAGAAAAAGCTCCGGGATTTTCTCGGTGCTCACTGGGAAGAGGGGCACATGAAAGACATAATAAAGAAACTTGAGGAAAGGCTCGGTCAGAGGGTAGACCTTGAGCTGGCGGTAAAAACCTTTGAGGACTGGATAGACAGGGACCTCAAAGAGCCTCTTCTCAAAGAGCTTCAGGGACACATATGGGAGGAGGGCTTTCTCTCTGGAGAGCTTAAGGGACACATCTACGAAGATGCCTATAAAAGGCTCAAAGAGTGGAAGGAAAAGGGCTACAGGCTCTATGTGTATTCCTCTGGCTCTGTAAAGGCTCAGAAGCTATTTTTTGGAAACACAGAGTATGGGGACATAACTTATCTCTTTGATGGTTTCTTTGACACTTCCGTGGGGGGCAAGAAGGAAAGGGAGTCTTACCTCAGTATAGCTATGAGCATCGGGATAAAGCCCGAGGAATGCCTCTTCATATCCGATGTGGAAGAGGAAGTAAGCGCCGCAAGGTGTGCAGGTATGAAGACAGTAAGGGTGATAAGGGATGGTGAGATCTCTGACTCCACGCACAGGGTAGTGAGGGACTTTACTCAGATAGAGCCTGAGAGCCTTTAGACAGAACCCTCAGGGAGTAGAGCACGAAAATCACCCCGCCTGCCACCGCAAGAAGGGTGCCCACACCCATAAGACTCAGAGACAGAAGCACAAGGGGGTCATCGGTAAAGCCAGTGCCATAGGTCTTCCTCGGTGCACCCTTGAGTCCTGCAAAGAAAAGCCCCAGCACGAAAAGCACCATACCAGAACCATAAAGATAAACCTGTGGCAGGGAAATCTTGCTGAGCTTCTGAGTGTAGCCAAACTCCTTAAAGAGATGATAGGCAACTGCCATGAAGGCAAGAGTCTGACTTGTTATCACGCCGTGGTAGTGAGCGGGTATGCTCAGGCTGGACTTCATGCCCATGTATCCCGCAGAGGGTTCTATAAAATAATACACAAGAGAGGGAAGCACTCCCGCATAGGCTATGAAAACGCCAAGAAGATAGAGGGTAAGGGAAATGACAAAGGCGGTTGAATAAAGGTCCCTGCCAGCCCTGAAGTTTTTAAGCAGGAAAAATATGTGAAAAAATATGGGAAGACCAAGCCCCACAGCATAACCAAGGTCCGTGAGCCTTCTTGCACTCTCGGAGACCGGGTCTCCAAATATTACGGGAATGAACACATACATAAAGCAGAAAGAAAGAAAGAGAAAACTCAGATACTTGAGCCTTCCAAGCTGAAGCTTTACGCCCCTTATCTCAAACAGGTAATACCATGCATACAGAAACATCACACCGTTTATAAACTGATGCACATGTCCCGGTGCCCAGTAGAGCCTTTCATAAAACAGGTAAAGCTCCTCCCTTGAGCCCGACTTGGGAATAGAAGTAACAAAGGCAAAAAACATAAGCACGGAAAGCAGAACCGACACGGAGGCAAGGTGCTCCCTCGGATTTTCTGAAAACACTCCGGACTCTGCCTTGCCTGTTAATATAAAGGCACCAAGCCAGAAGCCCGCAAAGAAAATAAAAGCACCGAGCCAGAAGAGGGGATGGTCTATAGTGGGCAGATAGTTGTTGGATACCCCCCTGCCAATGCCCAGCAGGGAGACAAAAGCTATGAGGAAAACGCCACCCAGGGAAAGGTAGAAGGGAAGTTTTAGCTCCTCTCTGAAGGTTATCTGCCAGAGAAGAAGACTAAAAGTCAGGAAAAAGCCCACTATGGCAAGGTCCACATGCCCTATGATCGAATGATAAAAGTATCCTGGAGGGACCAGCTTGTAGACCGCAGGAGTCCTCGCCACGGCCGCAACAAGGGCAAGAAAACCACCAAGCCCCAGTGAGATTATGGAAAGCATAAGCCATCTTCTTTGCATTATCTATCTCCTCATGTCAAAAACCATAAGGGAAAAGAGAAGAGCTATGTATAGAACTGAGTAAAAGAACAGAAACATGCCATTAGGCTTTTTAGACAGGACGAACTTTATGGTAAGAAGCAGATATATACTGCTGAGCACGAGAGCTGAGACAAAGTATATGTGCCCTGCAAGCCCATAGAGTGAAGGTAGCAGGCTCAGGGGTAAAAGCCCTGCTGTGTATATGAGGGTCTTTATCTTGGTATGCTCTATGCCCTTTGAAACTGGCAGAGTTGGGATTCCAGCCTTTCTGTAGTCCTCCGCATACTTTATGGCAAGAACCCAGAAGTGGGGCGGTTGCCAGAGAAACATTATGAGAAAGAGTATAAGGGCTTCAAAGCCCACCTCCCCCCTTACTGCCGCATACCCTATAACCGGTGGCAGAGACCCGGATACACCACCTATCTCCGTTGCAAGAGGGCTCCTTCTCTTCAGGGCAACTGTGTAAACAACCACATAAAAAAAGGAGGCAAGAAAAACAAAGAAGGTGGCAAGCAGGTTTACCTCAAGAAGCATTACAACCGCAGAAAGCAGAAGCAGAGAGAAACCAAAAACAAGGGCGTTTAAAGGTGTTATGCTACCACTGGGGAGGGGTCTGTCTTTTGTTCTGCTCATGAGTGCATCAAGGTCCCTGTCAAAAAACTGGTTAAGCACCGCTGAACCCGCAGAGGCAAGACCAGTCCCCAGAAGCGTCCAGAATATGAGCCATGGGTCTGGAAACCCCCTTTTTGCAAGATACATACCTGTAAGAGTGGTTATGAGAACAAGAAGCACTATACCTGGCTTCGTAAGGACTATGTAGTCCCTTATCAGGTTGCTGTATGCTACCGCTCTACCTACCATGCAGGTTTTACCTTTAGCTCGGGCGTTTTCTTAAGCTGGAGGTTGTATGTGAGCCAGGCAAAGAGGAAAAAGCCCATGGCAGTGTCAAGGAATACAAAGGGAAGGAAAAAGCCGGATACCACCATAGATATGGCAAAGAGAAACTGAAGGTTTATTAAAAGGAAGGCTGTGAGAGTAGTCCTGTTAAAGCCAGACACCATTGCCAGAAGGAAGGCAAGCCAGGTCACATAAGATATGTTTCTGTGGGCGAACTGCAGGGCAACCTGCCAGTTGGTAAGGTCGGGAATGAGCTTTCCTGCACATGTGGGCCACTCATGACCACAGGCTTCACCAGAGCCCGTGTATCTGACTAAAACGCCAGTAATCATGGTGGTAAGAGCAAAGGCGTAAGCCCACCAGGGCACCCCACCGGGAACTTCTTCCTTTTGAAGAAACCTGTATGTGAGAACAAGTGCACCCAGAATTATCATGGACTCATATATATGGAAAGATTCGAGGAGCATATGAGAGACATACTTGAGGTTCGGTGCTTCAGACCTTATCATCTTCATGCCTGTAAGAGCAGCAGACAGCGTGAATATAAGAGCAACAAGTGAAACTATTTTGGCAGACCTGGGGGCAGTCCTGTGTCTGAACCACAGGAGAAAGAAGGTGGTAAATACAAATATACCCGCAAGACCGCTTACTGTCCTGTGCCCCATCTCCAGCTTTGCGGCGGTGTCCTTCGGAGGCTGGAAATTACCATAGCACAGGGGCCAATCTGGGCAGGCGAGACCAGAGTCTGTTGACCTGACCGCCCCACCCCATATCATCACTATGTAAGTAAAGAGTATGGCTAGCCCTAAAGACAGTCTCAGCATAATGGTTATAAATTATACCTCAGTAGGTTCTATTATGAGTTCTCTCATGTATTTAAGCAGGCCATCTCTCAGGTCTTCCCTCTGCAGAGCAAACTCAAGAATGGTCTGAATGTATCCCATGGGGGTTCCTGTGTCGTAGACCCTTGAGTCAATTTTTATGGCGTAGACAGCCTCTTCTTCCAGCAGTAGCTTTATGGCGTCGGTGAGCTGTATTTCACCACCTTTACCGGGAGGAGTTATCTTGAGTTTTTCAAATATTCTAGGTGTGAAGAGATATCTGCCTACTATGGCAAGCCTTGATGGGGCTTCTTCAGGCTTTGGTTTTTCCACCAGGTCATCTATTATGTATATGTCCTTCTCAATATGTCTGCCGTCTATTATGCCGTATTTTGAAACATCCTTCTGCTCCACCTCAAAAACCGCTATAACGCTCTTACCAAACCTTCTGTAAACCTCCATCATCTTCCTGAGCACATTATCCTCGTCTCTGAGTATCACATCACCCAGACATACTATAAATGGCTCATAGCCCACCACAGGTTCGGCCACGAGCACTGCATGTCCCAGCCCCAGCTGCTCCTTTTGCCTTATGTATATGGGATTTATGAGCCTGCTTATCTCCATGATGTTTTTCAGGAGCTCCGTCTTTCCACACTGCTCCAGGTGCTTTTCAAGGTCCGTGTTTATATCAAAGTGATGTTCTATTGGTCTTTTGTGCCTACCGGTGACGAATATGACGTTGTCAATGCCTGCCTCAAGACACTCCTCCACTATGAACTGAATGACAGGCTTGTCAATGACTGGAAACATCTCCTTGGGCATGGCTTTTGTGGCAGGGAGAAACCTTGTCCCCCAGCCAGCCACTGGCAGAACTGCCTTTCTCACCTCCATGTCTATACCTCCTCAGAGTAGATTTTTCTCTCTCAAAAGCCTTGCAAGCTCCTCGTCTCTCTTTGCAAGTTTTCTGAGCGCCTCCAGAAAATCTCTGATTTTTGCTTTATTCTCCGTAAGTTCTTCTTCCATCTTTTTTACCCTATCTTCAAAAGGTCTTACCATAGTCTTTCTGTCCCATATGGCAAAACCTATGGTCACCGTAGTTATGCTTACAAAGACGCCGGCAGGTATTCCCATAAATACCAGAATCATCTCAATTTTCTTATTTAGCTCCTCAAACCTTTTATCCACCTGCTCAAACCTTCTGTCAGTTTGTTCCATAAATACCTTTAAGGTCGCCTTAATCTCTGCCACATCCCTCAGAAGTTGTTTTTCTTTCGCAGGCGTAAGGGCAAGAGAGGCATGCAGGAAAATCATAAGGGCAAAAAACAACCTTATCATAAGCCCTCCTCTTCTAAAATATACTTTGCCATTTCCTCACAGGCAAGGGGATTGGCAAAGGCTTTTATGTTCTTTGAAAAAGATTCATAGTCCGCAATAAGCCTATTGAGCCTCTGGATTATGGAATCTGTGTCAGCCTCTTCCTGCGTGAGGACAAGCCCCCCGCCTATCTCCTCTATCTCCTTTGCGTTGTAGAACTGGTGGTTTCCCACTGCATGGGGGAAAGGAACAAAGAGAGAGGGCACGCCATACAGAGAAAGCTCCGTTACCGTTCCCGCACCAGCTCTGCTGAGGGCTACTGTGCTGGCTCTGTATATTAGGTTCATCTTATGGCTGAAGGGAAGAGTGAGGACTTTCATGCTCTTTCCTTCATAGAGGCTCTTTACCCTCTCGTAATCCTTCTCTCCCGTTATGTGTATCCCCTGCCAGCCAGTCTTTAAAAGGACCTGAGGAGCTATTTCATTTAGAAAGTTCGCTCCCTGACTACCTCCCATTACGAGGAGGGTAGTCCTGTCTTCAAGCCCGAGCTCTGAAAGCGCCTCCTCCCTTCTGAGCTTTAACCCCTCAAGCAGGGAACTTCTGATGGGTAGCCCAGTTCTGACCGTCTTGTCCTCAGGAAAATATCTCCTTGAATATTCAAAGGTTATAAACACCCTTTTTGCAAATATTGTCAGAAGCCTGTTCGTTCTGCTGGGTATTGAGTTCTGCTCGTGAAGGTATAGTGAAGCTCTTTTGAAAAGGCATGCCAGTCCGAGGGGAAGGCTTGCGTAGCCTCCAAAAACCACAGCCTTATCCTCCTTACTTACCAGCTCTGCTGTCCTGATACTTCCCAGAAGGTTCTTAAAGAGGGCTGAAAACTTGTCTCTAATACTCCTCCCCATGAAAGGATGAGACTGGACAAAATGGCTCTGCACCGGTATTCTGTCTATAAGTTTTTTTTCAATACCTCTTTCCGAGCCCACAAAAGCAGAGGTTACACCCTTTTCAAGGAGACATTCAATCAGGGCAAGGGCAGGGAAAAAATGTCCACCAGTGCCTCCACCGGACACAAAAACTTTCATTCAGAAGCATTATAAAGTGGGCTTAGCCTGAAGTAAAGAAGAGCACCTCTGAGTATGGAGTAAAAAAGAGTAAGGCTGAGAGCCAAATGTAAAAGGATGGGCACTAAGGTTAACTTCATAAGAGGCAGAAGATACAGGCTCAGTGAAAGCAATAGGCTGAGCAAAAAGCATGCAGTAATAAGCTTCTGGTCTATTACCTCAGACATGAGAGGAACTCTGAAAGCACCTTCGTTGCTTAGATGAAACCACACAAGAAAGGGAATAATCCTGAACATCATACCGATTATAAGAGTTGAAAAGAAGGAACCGAATGCGAAAAGGAATCGCTGACCAAATCCTTCAAGGAGCAGAAGAAGCATAGAAATAAGAAGGTGCAGGTGGGAAAGATACCAGAAAAGCAGGCTCCTGTCCGCAACTTTTCTCTTTCTTGTCAGGAGTCTGTGAAAGGTAATCAGGGCATGGGCTGAGACGAGGAGAGCAAGTGGAAGGGCTGAGAACTTGGACTCACTAAAGGCTATTGCTATGGCGGGAATCAAAAGGTAGGAGAAGTTCATGGCATATAACCTTGGATACGCCTTTGTCACGAAGAACATCTCCACCACCTGAAAGGAAACGCTTGCAACAAGGGAAAAGACCCAGCCAAAGAGCATGGTAAGTAAATGTGCCTTTAAGAGGTATTCCGTGTAAGGAACATAGCCTGAATAAGACAGCACCACAAGAAAGCCCAGAAGGGCACCAATAAGAACAAAAAGGAGGGAAAACTTCATACCTCGCACAGTAGGTGTGTAGCTTTTAATCCTTACAAGCTTGTAAAGCATCAGCAGGCCTGTATAGGCTACAGCCAGAAGAAGCATGAAGGCACCGGCAAGAAGCAAATAGAGGCTCTGAAAATAAAAGCCAGACAGAAAGGGCAGATAGCCAGAAATGGTTAAAAGCCATGAAACAAAAGCCTTTGGTTTTGGTCTTTCTATAACAGCACCTGTTACAACAGGAAGCATCTGAAAAAGGGCACCAAACATGGAAAAGAGAGCAAAACCAATGGTGGTTATGTGAACTAGAAGAGGAAGGCTGAGCCTATCACTGAAAAATGCCACAAGCTCAAGCAGTGAACCCAGAAACCAGAGAAAGCAAGCTGTTGTGAAAAAGCCAGAGACAAGGATAAAAGGCGGAGCCTGTAGTAGGGAGAGCCCTCTGGGGAAATTCATAGAGCTTCCATTTTCTGAACCACTTCAGGTGCGTCAAGGTGCTGGTCACACATGGGGTAGAGTATCTGCTCTTCTTTCATATTGTGCTGTTGTATAAGTATCATAAAGGTCTCCCCTGTAGAAAGAAAAGCCTTCTTATCCCTGCTTTCAAGAGCCTGCTCCATTCTCTCTAAAAGCTCCCTTGCCTGCGCATGCTCCATCCTCATTACCTGTGTTGGGCCCATAACTATCCCTGTCCTCCCCTCAAACTCAGGGAAGAGCACATCCTCTTCCCTTTGAAAGTGCCTGAGCGTTTCCACTTTAAATAGCTCAAACGCCTTCTTCGCCTCCTCCCAGCTCCCGGAGCTGACAAGCTCTTCCACTCTTGCGTAGAGGTCATCACATTCTCTGTGTTCCTCTGTCAGATACTCTGTTATGGTAAACATGTTTCACCTCCTTTGGGCATTCTGATAGTATATATATACTTACTTTTTCCCCTCCGTCAAGGGGCTATATTAAATCCCCATGAAAGTTTCTCTCTTCACCCTCGGTTGCAGGAGCAACTACTTTGACTCCGAGCTCATGGCAGATAATTTCAGGCGAAAGGGATACAGGGTTGTAAACTCTGAAGAGGCTGTGGACATATACATAGTAAACACATGCACCGTCACCTCTGAGGCAGACAGGTCATCCCGTCAGGCTATACGCAGGGCAAGGAGAAAAAATCCCAGTGCAGTAGTGGTTGCCACAGGGTGCTATGCACAGGTTAACCCTCAGGCACTTGCCAGCATGGAGGAGGTTGACCTTGTAGTGGGTAACTCACACAGACACAGAATAGTTGAATTAGTGGAGGATTTCCTTCAAAGCAGAGGAAAGAAGGTCTTTGTAGATAATATATTTCGCCAGTCCAAACTTGAAAGCTTTGACCTTGTAACATACTTTGAAAAGGCAAGACCCTTCATAAAGGTTCAGGAGGGTTGCAATCGTTTCTGCACCTTTTGTGTAATACCCTACGCAAGGGGAAAGGTGAGGAGCGTCCCTGAGGAGAAGGTGTTGCAGGAGGTGCAGTTGCTCGCAGAGAGGGGCTTTCAGGAAATAGTTCTGACAGGCACCCAGCTCACCCAGTATGGATGGGACATGGGAACAAGCCTTCATGAACTTCTGAAAGGACTTCTTAAGGTTAAGGGGATAGAGGTCATAAGGCTCTCTTCCCTGTATCCCGCAGAGATTGACCACAGGCTTTTTGATTTGATAACCTCGGAAGAGAAGATAGCTCCGCATTTTCATCTTTCCCTTCAGAGCGGTTCTGACAAAATTCTTGAGCTCATGGAAAGGGAATACACATCAGAGGATTACAGAAGGCTTGTGGAAAGAATAGTCAGCAGAAGACCCCTTTCTGCCATTGGCACGGACATAATAGTTGGCTTTCCCAAAGAGACAGAGGACGACTTTGAAAAAACTTACAGACTTCTTGAGGAGCTTCCTATAGCCTACATGCACATTTTCCCCTACTCAGACAGACCCTTTGCAAAGGCAAACAAAATGAAGGGGAAGATTCCTTCTGAGGTAAGAGAAGAGAGAGTATGCAGGCTGAAGGAGCTGGATAGAAAAAAAAGAGAGGAGTTCTACAAACAAAACATGGGGAAGAGCCTGAGAGCCACTGTAATAGACAGAGGCAGACTCCTTACGGAAAACTACCTGCATGTGGAAAGGGAAAACATGGAAGAAGTAGGGAAAGTTGTCAGGATTGTGCTTTAATGCGTGTTATAATACATACAGACAAAACCTTTACAGGAGGGTCGGTGATATGAGAAAGCTGGTTATTCCTATATTGTTTGGCCTTTCCCTTGGATACGCCCAGAGTGGCGACACAAAAACCACCGAAAGGCAGATACCCGTGGTAAGATGTTCAGAACCCACCTATTCCATAATGGTGATGGAGCTTGACTGTAAGGCAAATGCCTGTCAGCAGCCAAACCCCGGAGCACCCCACATTGCATACATCTATGAAGTGCTCTCTGGAACCGGCGGCGTAAGGGGCTTTGGCACAGGTATGACTGCCATGCTCACAAATGCCCTCAAAGCGACCAATTGCTTCAGAATAGTGGACCTTGAACAGTATGAAAAGATGAAGAGACTACTTGCTGCCACTGGACAGCAGGTTCAGCCTCCAAAGGTTGACTACGTGGTATCCGGTTCCATAACAGCTCTTGAGCTTGAGAGAAGCGGAGGCGCGCTCGGAGGTGGTCTCATTCCAGTATTGGGAGCCATAAACGTAAGAAAGGACAAGGCAAGGCTTGGCGTAGAAATTAACGTGATGAACCCACAGACCCTTGAAATAGCCTTTTCTAACTCCTTTGATGCAAACTCAGAAAAGTCTTCTTGGGGGCTTTTTGGTGCAGGATGGGGTGGTGCAGGTGCAGCTGGTGGGGGATGGAGTGTGAGCAAGAACATGTCCCTTGACATGGTTGCCAGAGATGTGGTGGTTCAGGTTGCAAACTCCATAGCAGAGAAGTTAGCCGGCAATAAAATAGTTGAAAGGCCTGCACCACCAAAGAAGGAGGAGAAAAGAGAAGCAGGTGAGTAAAAACCTCTACCTTCTGCGTCACGCCCAGAGCGAATACAACGAGAAGGGTATATTCCAGGGGAGGCTGGACAGTGACCTGACTCCCCTTGGTTTTGTTCAGGCAAGGCTGGTTGCTCAGGATTTTCTCCACAAAAACATAGAAATCATATACTCCTCCCCTCAGAGAAGGGCTTATAAGACAGCACTCACCATTGCAGATGTTCTTGGGCTTGATGTGGTTGTGGACCAGCGTATAAGGGAGATGTCCTTTGGAGAATACGAGGGAAATCATTTCTGGAAGCTTATGGAAGAAGAGGGAGAACTCTTCAGAGCCTGGCTTTCAAACCCCCTCAAAAACCCCCTCCCCACTCAGGAGGGTATGGAGAACTTCAGAGAGAGGGTTGAAAGCTTTTTGAGAGATATCATTAACGGAAACCATGAAAACCTGCTTGTGGTGGCACACGGGGGGACTCTTCACGCCCTCGTATGCCTTGCTCTCGGGCTTGGGCTTGAGAACCTGTGGAACATTCACATGGACAACACAGGAATAACACACTTGAAGTATAACTCCGGGAGGTTTGAGCTGAAACAGCTCAACAGACTTTGCCATACGAGAGGGCTTTAAAAAGCTCTTCGCAGCCAGAGAAGTCAAAGATTCTCCCAACTTCTAGGATTTCTATTTTTATGGTGCAATTGCACATATACAGACCCTCCCCCCACTCAACCACAAGAACGCCCTTGCCCACAAACTCCTCAAGGTCAAGGTCCCTTACTCTGTAAAGGTCTGCGTGAAGGAGCGGACCCTTTTGTGTAGGATATTCGTTCACGAGAGTAAAGGTGGGGCTTCTTATCTGATAGCCTTCAAGCATCCCCATACCCTGTGCTATGCCCTTCACCAGCGTAGTTTTGCCTGCACCAAGCTGACCGACAAGACAAATCACTTCAGAGCCTTTCAGGAGTTTACCTATAGCCTCTCCTATCCTTATGGTTTCCTCTTCGCAGCTGGAAAATATACGCACCAATGCTATATTATAAAGACTATGGAATTTTACTTTTTCCCTGATGTTTATGCAGACAGATACCTGATTGACGCATACATAGTCTCCTTTAAGCTGAGGGACAGGAGTTGCATAAGGGTAAGAGAGTGGGAGGGAAGAGAATATTTGGTGGAGGTGCTTGACTGGGAAACCTTCAGAGAAAATGCCTACGACATAGTTCTGTATGAGTATGGGGACGAGGTGGCAAGGTTTTCAGACATAGAAACGGCACTTTCTGAGGCATACAAGATGGCATGCCTTGAGGCTTCAAAACGCATGCCCAAAGTCATTGAGCCAGCACTTGGAGTTGGCAATCCACCTATTGAGGTTCTTGAGAGGGTTTTCCCTCTCAGCTTCAGGGCAGAAGCCTTCCCAGAAGACCTTGACAGATATTTGGATGAGCTTGTGAAGAACCTTGAGGTGGAAACCTTAGAATGGGAGAAGGCAGACGATGACGAGATACCTTTCTGACCTTCTTGAAGAGCTCACACCAAGAAGGATAGTGGAGGAGCTGGACAGGTATATAGTGGGGCAGGAAAAGGCCAAAAAAGCAGTTGCCATAGCTCTCAGAAACAGATGGAGAAGGCAGAGGCTGCCAGAAAACATAAGAGACGAAGTGGCCCCCAAAAACCTCCTCATGATTGGTCCCACAGGTGTGGGAAAGACGGAGATTGCACGCAGGATAGCTCAGCTCATAAAGGCACCCTTTGTCAAAGTGGAGGCAACCAAGTATACAGAAATAGGCTATGTGGGAAGGGATGTGGAATCAATGGTAAGGGAGCTGGTTGAGGTCTCCTACCAGATGGTAAAGCAGGAAAAGATGCAGGAGGTCAGGGAAAGGGCAAAGAGGCTTGCAGAAGAGAGACTTCTTGACCATCTTGTCCCTCAGCAGCTCAGCTTTGGAGTAAGAAGCTCACAGGATGCTGGTAAAAGAGAGGAAATAAGGGAAAAGCTCAGAAGGGGCGAACTGGAGGATAAGGTTATAGAAGTGGAAGTCCAGGAAAAGCTTATGCCAGTGATAGGCATAGCAGGTCCACCGGGGCTTGAAGAACTTGAAGAACAGCTGAGAAACATGCTGGGTGGTCTTGGAGGTGGCAGGAAGAGGAGAAAGCTCAGAGTGAAAGAAGCCCTTCAGGTCTTTGAATCGGAGGAGGCAGAAAAGCTTATAGACCAGGAAGAGGTGGCAAGAGAGGCTATAAACAGGGCAGAGAACTTTGGAATTATCTTCATAGACGAGATAGATAAAATTGCGGTAAAGACCCCAGGAGCTGGTCCCGGTGTATCAAGGGAAGGAGTTCAGAGAGACCTTCTCCCCATAGTGGAGGGAACAGTTGTAAAAACCAAGTATGGACCGGTAAAAACTGACCACATACTCTTTATCGCAGCCGGTGCCTTTCACATGTCAAAGCCCTCAGACCTGATGCCAGAGCTTCAGGGAAGATTTCCCATAAGGGTTGAACTGAACCCCCTTACAAGGGAGGACTTTGTAAGGATACTCAGAGAGCCCAAGAACGCCCTCACGGTGCAGTATACTGAACTCCTCAAGACAGAAGGTGTGGAACTGGAATTTACGGAGGATGCCCTTGAGGAAATAGCACGCATTGCGGAGGATGCCAACAACCGCACAGAGAACATTGGTGCAAGGAGACTTCATACCGTCATGGAAAAGCTGCTTGAAGATATATCCTATAACGCACCTGAGCTTTCAGGACAGAGGATAATCATAGATGCAAGGTTTGTAAGGGCAAAGCTGGAAGGCATAGTAAAGGACGAAGAGCTTTCTAAATACATACTATGAGAGATATACTGGAAAGAGTTGAGGAGCTTCTCTCCCTTCAGGAAAAGCTGGTAAACCTCCTTCTGCTTTCTGGCTATAGCAGAGCAAGGCTCAGCACAAACGCTGCCTTTGATGTCCTCTATTACAACGTTGAGCTCCTTGACCTTATAGAGGAGCTTCTGAGTTCTCCAGAAGAGCTCAGGGAGGATTACGTCATGAACCTTATACTTGAAGCCCTCTCCTGGATGGGCTTTATTCTCCCCGCCATTGAGGAATCCTGTCCCATATTCCTTCATAGTCCGAGAGGAAGGGAAGAAGGTCCTATGCAGAAAATAAGGTTAATTCTTAGCTCTCTGGAAGAAGCACACAAAAAGGGCGATTACTACACTCTGGTTAACACTGTAGAGGATATTCAGAGCCTTTCAAGCCTTCTAAAGTATCAGATAATGCTTGCCCGCAGGGCATACACAAACTTAGCCTGAACTTCTTACAGTTTTTAAGAACACAAGCACCTTCGCCACAGCCCTGTAGAGCTCAGGAGGTATTTCTTCGTATACCTCCACCTTCATCAGAGCAGAGATAAGAGCCCTGTCTTCAAGGACTGGAACGCCATGTTTTCTTGCAGTCTCTATTATCTTTTCTGCGAGCTCACCAGTTCCCTTTGCCACAACCACTGGAACTTTATCCTTTCCCTGCTCATACCTGACCGCTACAGCCTTCTTTCTTTCCTCCATGGCTATGCAAGCAGAAGAAAGCCCTCACCGTAGGCAGACCTTACTGCCTCAGCAACATTTTCTCTTGTAGACACACTCACAGAGAAGCTCCTTAGCTTTATCTTTTCTTCTGAAAGCATGCTGTCAAGAATATGCTTTCCAGACCTTATTTTCTCTGCAAGGTTTTCCATGTCTGTAAACAGGAGAACATCCAGAAGCCCTCCAGACCTTGGCATCCTCAAAAGACCTGCAAGGAAACCCTCTCCATACTCAAACCTGAAGACCACTGAATACTCCCGCCCACTCCTGAACATAAGACCACCCCTGCCCCCCTCGTAATACACAGGCAGATAGAAGGCTTCTCCGTGTTTTGTCATAAGCCACTGCAGGTTGTTTATGAACTCCAGCCTGCTTAGAAGGCTTTCCATGTGCTGACCTTTGCTGTTGTAAAACTCCAGAAGATTTTCACCTCTCTCCATGTATTCAAGAAAGGCACGGTATGCTTCTCTCATTTCCTTCTCCGAAGATAGCACCACATGCCTGAAAAAGTCCCTGACGGCCGGCTCGTGAGACTCCCCTAGCTTTTCAAAGGCATCTCTGAACTCTGTCAGTATTCCTCTTTCCGTCAGACTCCAGAGGTTCTTCAACAATACTGGAACATCCCTTGTCTCCATAGCTTTTAGAAGAGTCTTCTCCCCTATAGACTCAAGCCTTTTCACAAGGCTCATATATTCCTGATGGTCAAGGTTTTCAAAGAGCAGGGTCTTCATCAGAGAAGAAACCCTCTTAAATTCCTCAACTCTTAGTCTGAGGGTTTCAAGGAGCTTTTTTATGCCCTCCGTATCCTGTCCATATTCAATCCCCAGTATCTGTGAAAGTTCCCGTGCGTATGACAGCAGAGGCTGGATGAGATGTGCTTTTTTATCCTTCATAAGGTCCTCCGGCTTTAACTTTCCAAGAAGCAGCTCAATGAGCTTTCTCTCGTATAGAAGACCGGAATTCTCCATATCTTCCCTGAGTCTTTCTGGGCTTATGGAGGTATAGAACCTCTCTTCCCCATAGAGCACCACATGGAGAGGAACCTCCCCATGTCCTTTTCTGTAGAGGCCTGTTATTCTGAAAGTGAGCGGGTTTTCACCCTCCAGCGTGAGCTCAAGGATATCACCAGGCATCAGCCCAAGAGAAGACCTGTTCTCTGCCTTGAGTTCAAAGCCTTCTTTCAAAGAAAGAGTTACCAGATTTCCCTCAGAAGATGCCACTTCTGCCTTCACAGCACCTCCTCCAGAGGAGGCCAGCTCAAGAAGGACATCTGGCACGGTAGATAGCACTCTTATCCTGAACTCTTCTCCCCTTTTCTGAGCCTGAGATGCCTTTGACTGTTCAATGGCATGCTGGAGAAGAATGCCCTCAATTCTTCTTATTTCCATAAGTTAAATATCGTCAACAAGAGAGAGGGCTAAAGCACCCCTTGCCATGCAATATTCTGCACAGGAGGAAAGATGAAGGCTGAAACACTCTGCTGGCAGTCTTTCGCATAGAGCCTTCAGGTCCATCTCAAGGTCACCAAGCAGGTCTCTCATGGCATCAATCAGCCCCCCACCCAGCACAACCCTGTCCGGGTTGAGTATATGAACGGCGTTCATGAGACCTGTAAGCAGGAACTCTCTGAAACTGTTCACAGCCTTTAATGCAGCTTTTTCCGCTTCTCTTGCCCTCTGGATTATTTCATAATCCCTTAAATCAGAGCCTGAAAGGCTCCTGTAGAGCCTCTCCAGCCCGTAAGAGGAACAGTAGGCTTCCCAGCATCCATGCCTCCCACAGCTACACATCTCACCCCCGTAAAGGATAGTATGGTGACCAAGCTCAAGAGAGCTTCCGCATGCACCCAGAAAGGGTCTTCCTTCTACCACCAGACCTCCTCCCAGCCCAGTGCCAACAGCAACAAAAAGAAGGACTTTGCTCTCTCTGTGGTCGTAAAACCACTCCCCGAAGGCTCCAGCAGAGACATCGTTTACTATTCTTACCCTTATCCCTTCCAGAAGCTCCCTAAGGTTTACACCGTCAAGGGCCGGTATGTTGGGAGATTTATAAACTTTGCCCTCCAGCGAGGTAAAGCCTGCCACCGCAACCCCCACGGAAGAAGGATTCCCCTCAAGGACTATCTCTTTTATCCTTTTCAGGAAAAGCTCTCTATTCTTTGAAAGGTCCTTTATGTAGTGTTTTTCCCTTCTCCCATCCTCCCAGTAGACCTTTACGAAGCTACCTCCTATGTCAACTCCCTTTTTCATACTCAAGCCTTTCTATTTTTATGTCCTCGTCCCCTCTCTTGTAGTAAACTCTAACGGAGATAAGCCTCTGGGTCATTCCTTTCTCCTTCTTTATAAGGTTTACAAGTAGCTGTCCATCACCCACAACCTTTTCCTCAGCCCTTGCACCCGGATATGCTCTCCTGTAGGACTCGCAGGTCCTCAAAAGTCCCTCCGCACCTCCTATACTCTGCAAAAGGTTTTCTGACATCAACTCAGAAAGCTCCTGAGCTCTCTCTTTTCTGCATTCTTCAAGCCCCAGCAAAAAGCTGTAAAAAGCCCTTACCTCCTCCATCTCATGCCTTTTCTCCCTTACATCCTGAAAGAATATGAGAAGTGCGGTAATCAGAGGATAGGATACAGCAAAAACTATGAAAAAGCCTATGATAAGGTCCTCTTTGTTCTGGCTTAGCCTCATAGCCACCCCTTTTTCCTTACCCAGTATATGAGAGACAGGGTTATTGCCACCATGAGAAGCAGAGAATAGGGATAGCCATACTTCCAGTGAAGCTCCGGCATGTGTTCAAAGTTCATACCAAAGATGCTGGCTATGAGGGTGGCGGGGAGGAATATGGTGGCGAGCACTGTAAAGACCTTTACCGCCTCGTTCTGCTTGATGGATATGAGACCGAGAAGGGAATTCTGTATGCTGTCCAGCTTGTCCATGTAAAAGCTTGTGTAGTCAAGGAGCGTATGGAGGTCATCAAGGGCAATCTTTATGTCCCTCTTTGTCTGGGCGTTTATCTTTGGGCTTTTAACAAAGTGGCTAAGGATTCTCAACTTTTCATTTATGGTCTCTCTTATGGTTATGTTGAGCTCATCATAGTAGGATATTTCCCTTATTATCTCCTCAGACTGCTCCACAAAGACCTCTTTTCTGAGGTTTCTTATCCTTCTGCCCAGTATCTCAAGCCTGTCTCCAAGCCGGTCCACCTCAATGTTGACTATCTGTGAGAATATGGCTTCTGGGAACTGAAAGTTTATTGGGCTATGTTCCATCCTCTTTACGAATATGAGCATGCTGGGTATATCTCTGTATCTTATACTCACCATGTATCTCCCCCTTATGAAAAAGAGAACAGGCTCAACGCTTATGTCTTCCTTCTGCTGTATTACGAAAGAAAGGTTCATGTATATGGCTTCTCCCTCCTCCTTGTATTTGCTGCTTATCTCAATGTCTCCGAAGACCTCCCTGGGGGGCATCTGGAAACCTATGGCGCTTCTGAGCCAGTCTATCTCCGCATCACTTGGTTTTTCCACATCAAGCCAGACCACTGCCTCCTTCTTTATGTCCCCAAACTGGTCAATACCAAGTTTTTTAAAAACACCCCCGGAGCTTGCATAAACATGAATCATCAAAGATATTTTAATCAGAAGTCAGGTCCTTTATGAGCTCCTGCTTTACCTCCTCCGGTATGAGGGTCATTGCCCTGTAATTGGGGTGGTTTATTTCAACCCTGACCTGTTCCTTCTTAAAGTCCTCCACCTGCTCATCGGTGAGCCTCACCTTCAGAAAATGCACCACCGCTGCCTTTCCGTATTCATAGTCTTCCTTACTTCTCTCATCCGCTACAGCCCTAACAGTGTGCCTATTCCCTATGTGGAAGTATAGGTGGTCGTGTATACCCACGAGCTGGGGAAGGAGCCTTTTCCTCTCGCTTGCCTCGGGTATTTCTATAAACATGGTTACAGAAAGCTCATTTTTATCAGGTATCAGCTCGTTGTAGACATCTATCTCCTGCTGGATTTCCTCCTCCCTTACCATCCTCTCAGCTCTAATCATCTCCTGAATCTGAAACCAGACAGTTTCCCTGTTCTCAAAAACAAGATGAACCCACGGCTCTATAAACACTCTCCTGTTCTTTTTGAGCTGTATTACTTCCTGAACCTTCTGTGGACGGACCTTCTCATATTCGTAGATGTTGAGGATTTCCTCTCTGGTTATCTTTTTCATGGCTTACCTCCTTGCTTGTTTTCTTTTATTATATGCAAATCATTATCATTTGTCAAGAGCTTTTGAGAACTTTATGGAGTGCCTCAAGAAAGGCGTCGTTTTCCTCTGGCTTTCCTATGCTCACCCTCAGACAGTCAGGAACCATGTAAGAGAAATTCCTCACAAGCACACCCTCTTCTATTAGCCTTCTGTGAAGCTCGTCCCCAGACATGGAAAGGCTTTTAAAGAATATGAAGTTTGCCTCTGAAGGATAAACTCTTATACCCTTCATCCCGAGCATCTCCCCATAGACCCTTTCCCTCTCGGATATAACCCTTCTTACCTCTTCTTCAATGAGGTTGTAGAAATCCCTTAGAATAAGGGTTGCTATGACCTGAGAAGGGTATGTTATGTTAAAGGGAAGCCTTATTTTGTTTATTTCTCTTACCACCTCCTGATTACCTATCAAGATACCAACTCTCAGCCCAGCCATTCCTATTTTTGAAAGGGTCCTGAGCACCACCGTGTCATCTCTTTCAAGAGCTTCTTTGAGGAAGGTTTTCTTAGAGTAATGATAATAGGCTTCGTCAATCACGGTGAAAACTCCCTCACCCCTTATTTTTCTTACCTTTTCTTCTGAAAAGCAATTTCCAGTGGGGTTGTTGGGATAAGCAAAGTAGGCGAGGGCAGGCTTTTTTTTCCTTATGATTTCAAGGCTTGCTGGAAGGTCTATGTCAAAATCTTCATCCAGTCCAGACTCAATCCTTTCCCTTCCCAGCATGCGTGCGGATATGCCATACATGGAAAAGGTGGGAACAGGATATAAGACTCCCCTGTCAAACTCACCTACAGCTATAGAGAGGTAGTATATGAGTTCATCAGAGCCGTTGCCCAGAACTATGTTTTCCGGGCTGACGCCAGAGCGAAGGGCTATAACCTCTCTTAGCTCCTTTGCCTCCGGGTCAGGGTATCTGTTAAAGGGTATCCGGGAAACCTCTTTCCCTATACGCCTTTTTACTTCCTCCGGGAGCTGGAGAGAGAGTTCATTGGAGGACAGCCTTACCTTTGCCCCCGTAGTTTCTGTCTTGTAAGGGGCAAGGTCCCTTACCCTTTTACTTATCATTGTTGTTCCTGGACTTGCTCCTCCTCTTCTTCCTCTTCAGCCCTTCCAAGATAGAGCTCAAGCTCAGCCACCGTTGACTCCATCAGCTTGTCTTCAAGAATACCCTTTATGAGCCTGTTGAGCCTTCTCTCATCTCCCATGGCTATACCGTTGAGCACATAATACAGTCTCTTTGGAAGAGAAAGAACTACCCTTTTGTATCTCGCTCCACCCTTTTTTCTGGGTTTTCTTGCCATTTTACTCCTCCTTTTTGAAGTTTTCTTAATTTAAAATTATAGCATGATGCTTCTGTTTTTGTTTTTTATTATGTTGATTTCAATCACAAAAGCTGAAGAAAGCATGGAAAATTTCCCGGGTAAATACCAGGTTATATTCCTCCCAGAAGAACACACAAGCAGAGAAGACCATATCTTCCAGCTTGACATTATAAGGCTCTTAAGTTCAAAAAATTACAGGTTGATAATAGCGATGGAAATGTTCCAGCAACCCTTTCAGGATGCCCTTGACCAGTATGTGTCATGCCAGATAGATGAAGAGGAAATGCTCAGAAGGACAGACTACAGAAGAAGGTGGGGCTTTGACCCAGACCTTTACAGAAGTATATGGAAGTTTGCCAAGGAAAAGGGCATAAGAATTGTAGCCATAAACATCTCCTCAGAACTGCTGCAGAGGGTAAGAAGAGAAGGGCTTGAAAGCTTAAGGGACGATAGCCTGCCCTTCCCTCTAATACCGCAGACTGAGAGAGAAATACAGAGGTTGAGAGAGGTGCTGACGGGGCATCCAAGGGTGGAAGAGAGAAGATTTTTTGATGTGCAGAACGCCTGGGATAACGGCATGGCGCTTGCAATAGCAAGGCTTCTGGAAAGGTATCCTGACCACAGGATAGTGGTGCTAGTGGGAAGAGAACATGCTCAGAGCTATGAAAGCGGTATACCGAGAAGGCTCCAGGTGCTCAGGCCCGGCGTTCGCATGAAGATACTCAAAAGAGAAGAATTTCAGAGGGATTTCCTGTTTTCCACGGACTTTTCCAGAGAAAGCTCGTCGGCGAACTCTATAAGAGAACCAAACTGCAGACCATGAGATATGCGGGTTATCTTGAGGTTGGGAAACTGTTTTTTTATGAGCCTGGCCAGATAGTTGGCGGTTGCCTCCCCTTCAAGGTTCGGGTTTGTGGCAATTATCACTTCCTTAGGCCTGTGTCTTTCTATTCTTTCCATAAGAGTGTCTATGTTCAGGTCCTTTGGTGATATGCCTTCAAGGGGTGCTATCCTTCCGCCCAGCACGTGATAAACCCCCGAATACCTCTCCAGCCTTTCTATGGCAAAGGCATCCTGAGGCTCCTCCACCACACATATGAACCTTTTGCTCCTTTTGGGGTCTGAACATATCCTGCACACCTCTTCTTCCGTGTATAACCCGCACTCCCTGCATGGTCTCAGTTTTTCAGCAGCTGCCTGAAGCACACTCACCAGCTCAAGCCTTTTTTCCGGGTGGAGCTTCAAAAAATTGTAGAGGAACCTTCCCGCTGACCTCTCCCCATAGGTGGGTATTTGGGTGAACTTTTCAAGGGCCAACCTGAGCGATTCTGGCAGGCTTTCCTCGTAGGACATGGGAAAATTATAGCGGTTTTATAATATACAATATGCATCAGCTCCTCATAGTAGGTGGAGGACCAGCTGGCATATCTGCCAGCATTTACGCTCAGAGAAAGAAGATGGACTTTGTTTTAATAACCAGAGATATAGGTGGTCAGGTAATAAAGGCCGGGGAGATAGAAAACTATCTGGGCTATGCCATGGTGGATGGGGTCATGTTCGTGCAGAGAATGATAGAGCAGATGGAAAGGCTTGGAGTTAAACCGGTTCTTGATGAGGTGGTAAAGATAGATAGACTGGAGGAGGGTTTCCTTCTCAGGACCCTATCTGGAAAAGAATACACCACAAAGATGGTGCTTTTCTGCACCGGTGCAGAACACAGAAGACTTGATGTGCCTGGCGAGAGGGAATATACGGGAAGGGGTGTTTCCTACTGCTATACATGCGATGCACCTTTTTTTAGAGATGTGGAGGTGCTTGTGGTGGGTGGGGGGAACTCGGGTTTTGAGGCTGCGGACCAGCTTACAAACTACGCAAGAAAAATATACCTCATGGAGATAGGCGACCACTTCAAGGCAGATGAGATTCTCAGGGAGAAGGTGCTTTCAGACCCCAAAGTAGTCCCCCTTCTAAGACACAGAGTGCTTGAAATAAAGGGAGATGGAAAAAATGTGAGGGGTGCTCTGGTGGAGGATATAGAAAAGGAAAGGGTATACGAGCTTGATGTGGAGGGAGTCTTTGTGGAAGTGGGGTTAAAGCCAAACTCTGAGCTGGCAAAGTCTCTGGGAGTTCTTACCACACAGAGGGATGAGATAATAATAGACTGCAACAACAGGACCTCTGAGCCTGGCATATACGCAGCTGGAGACTGCACCAACGTGTTTGCAAAACAGATAATAACCGCTGCCGGCGATGGTGCAAAGGCCCTCCTTTCCATATACCACGACCTCACCTACGGTGTCCACTCATGGATATAGCCAGCTTTATAGACCACTCCATACTCAGGCCCAACCATACCCTTATGGAGCTTGAGGAGCAGGTTCGCCAGTGCGTGGATTCAGGTGTGTATGCGGTATGTGTAAACCCCTTCTGGGTAAGGAGGGCTGTTGAGCTATCAGGGGGCAGGGTTGAAGTCTGCTGTGTGGTGTCTTTTCCCTTCGGGCTTGATACAAAGGAGCAGAAAATACTGCAGGCGGTAAAGGCCCTCGAGGAGGGTGCCACCGAGCTGGATATAGTTATGAACATATCCGCCTTCAAAAGTGGTTTATACCACTATGTAGGCGAGGAGCTAAGAGCTATAGCAAGAAATACGGAGGGGACCATAAGGAAGGTTATAATTGAAACTGCCTATCTGAGCGAGAAGGAGAAAAGACTTGCTGTGGAGCTCGTAGCGGATGCGGGTATGGAGTTTGTAAAGACTTCAACAGGTTATGCGCCTTCAGGTGCCACAGAGGAAGACATTAAGCTTCTGAGGGAAGCATCAGGAGGAAGGCTCAAAATAAAGGCATCGGGTGGCATAAGGAGGAGAGCTCAGGTCATAAGGTTTCTGGAGCTTGGGGCTGAAAGAGTAGGAACCAGTAGCACCTTTGAAATTCTCAGGGAGGGGTAAGATATGGAAGATGTTTCTTATAAAAAACTGATGGATGTAATCCATGAAATACACTCACAGGAGCCCATAGAGCTTGGCTGCGCAGAAATCAACTGTTTTCTGTGTGCGAAGGGTGGTAGATTAAAGCCCTGTGAAAGACTGAGAGAGGCTGTCATACTTCTGCCTGGAGAGAACCAGCTTCTCACCTTGCTCAACGGGAGACCCTTTCCAGAAATGAATGTGAATGGCTTCAGCATAGGCTTTCTTGCCCCCGAGGAAGATTGTCCCTTTAACATGGAAGGGTGGTGTGGAATACACGGAAGGCATCCTATAGACTGCAGGAGTTTTCCCATAGTGCCCTCTCTGAACGAAGAAGGAGACCTGATAGTCTCCATAGCCATAAACTGTCCTGTGATACCACCCTGGGAGTTCACAAGAAGATGGGTTGAAAACTGGTATAGAATATGGAAGGCAGCACCCTTAGAGTGGTTCAGGTTCTACTCAAAAGTTCCCACTAACCCCCTCAAACCCATAGCTATCTTTAAAGCGGAGGAAGGAAATGATTGAAAGATACACAAGAAAGGAAATGGGACAAATATGGTCAGAGCTCAACAAGTTCAGGCTCTGGCTGAAGGTAGAAATTGCAGTATGCAGAGCATGGCACAGACTTGGAAGAATTCCTGCAGAGGCTCTCGAGGAGATTGAGAGGAAAACCTTTGTGGACCAGAAGGTCCTGCAGAGGATTGCAGAATATGAGAGAAAATACAGGCACGATGTGCTTGCCTTCGTTTCTGCTATAGGGGAGCAGATTCCGGAGCACTCACACCACTTCCATATGGGGCTTACCTCTTCTGACGTAGTGGATACCGCCCTTGCACTGCAGCTCAGAGAGGCTCTTGAACTCATAATCAGAGGTCTGGAAGCGGTCATAGAAAAACTCAAGGAGCTTGCCATAAAACACAGAGACACACTCATGATGGGAAGAACCCACGGAGTGCACGCCGAGCCCATGACTTTAGGGCTGAAGTTTCTTAGCTGGTATGAGGAGCTAAGGAGAAACAGGGAAAGACTCCTGCAGGCTCTTGAAAACATATCCTATGGCAAGCTCTCCGGTGCGGTGGGCACTTACTCCAACCTTGACCCTGAGGTGGAAAGGCTCGCCCTTGAGGAGCTTGGCCTTAAGGTAGAGCCGGTTTCTACCCAGATAGTGCCCAGAGACAGACACGCTCAGGTCATGTATGCCCTTGCCTCTACCGCCTGCGCCCTTGAGAGGTTTGCCACAGAGATAAGACACCTTCAGAGGACGGAAGTGCTTGAGCTTATGGAGCCCTTTGAAGAAGGTCAGAGGGGTTCATCTGCCATGCCACACAAGAAAAACCCCATACACGCAGAGAGACTGTGCGGACTCGCACGAATAATAAGGGCAAACCTTATGGTAGCCCTCGAGAATATCCCTCTCTGGCACGAAAGGGACATATCCCACTCCTCTACCGAAAGAATCATACTGCCTGACTCCACCATAGCCCTGGACTACATGCTGAACCTATTTCTGGAAATGCTTCAGGGGCTTGTGGTCAATCAGGAAAGGATGCTCAAAAACATGGAACTCTCTCATGGCCTGTATGCCTCTTCAAAGGTGCTGGTAAAGCTCATGGAAAAGGGCGTGCCAAGGGACAGAGCATACCAAATGGTTCAGAGATGTGCCATGAGAAGCTGGGAAGAGGGTATGGCCTTTGAAAGGGCTCTGATAGAGGATAATGAAGTAAAAGCCTATCTCAGCCAGGAAGAAATAAGGGACTCAATAGAGCCCCGTGCCTTTCTGAAACATATAGACCATATATACAAAAGGAGCTTAGATTTATAAGCTATGAGTCAGAAGTCAATCTCCAGAGAAGAATTAAAGGAGCTTTACCACAGGGACTTCCCCCTCTGGGCTGAGATAAACCATGAGCTTTTGAAGGAAAGGCTCTACGACCTTGTTGACTGGGAGAACCTGCTGGAAGAGATAGAAGATATGGCACGCAGTGATTTAAAAACCTGCATAAGTCAGCTGGCAAGAATTCTGGAGCATATGTATAAGTGGGACCATTTTAGAGAGCTGGCAGGTGGAGAGACTGCAGGAAAGGGATGGATAAAAAGCGTGGAGAATGCAAGGGATAGAACAAAAGCAATCCTTGAAGATTATCCCAGTCTGAAAAACAGGCTACCGCAAGAAATTGAGAGAGCGTGGAGGCATGCAAGAACAGAACTCAGGATATGGCTCAGAGACAATGACTTCAACCCGGAGGACTTCCACATTCCCGAAGAATGCCCTTACACATACGAAGAGGTCATGACAAGAGACCTGAGGAAGGAGGCAAAACTATGACAAAACATGAAGTTTACACCCTGCCCGATGAAAAGGGCTACTTTGGAGAGTTTGGCGGGAGGTTTGTGCCAGAGACCCTCATGTATGCCCTGGAGGAGCTACAAGAGGCTTACGCAAAGGTTAAAAAAGACCCATCCTTCTGGGAGGAGCTGCACCACTATCTGAAAGACTTTGCCGGCAGGCCTACACCCCTCTACTTTGCAAGAAGGCTTACCGAATATGCTGGAGGTGCAAAGATATACATAAAGCGTGAGGACCTTCTGCATACAGGAGCCCACAAGATAAACAACACCCTCGGACAGGCACTTCTGGCAAAGAGGATGGGAAAGAGGAGGATAATAGCAGAGACGGGTGCCGGTCAGCATGGTGTGGCAACTGCCACCGCCTGTGCCCTTCTGGGGCTTGAGTGCATCGTATACATGGGGGAAGAGGATGCAGAGCGTCAGAAACTCAACGTGTTCAGAATGGAGCTTTTGGGGGCAGAGGTGCGTGTGGTAAAGAGCGGTTCAAGAACTCTCAAAGATGCCATAAACGAAGCCCTCAGGGACTGGGTCACCAACGTGGAAACTACCCACTACATAATAGGCTCTGTGGTGGGTCCCCATCCCTTTCCCATGATGGTGAGAGATTTTCAAAAGGTCATAGGTGAAGAGGCAAAGGCACAGATGATTGAGATTGAGGGCAGACTTCCCGATGTGGTAGTTGCCTGTGTGGGTGGTGGCTCAAACGCCATGGGCATTTTCTATCCTTTTGTAGAGCACGAGGAGGTAAGGCTCATAGGCGTAGAAGCCGGCGGGCTTGGAATTGATACAGGAAAACACGCCAGCTCCATAAACGGAGGCTCTGTAGGAGTGCTTCATGGCATGAAGTCCTACTTTCTTCAGGACGAAGAGGGTCAGATACAGCCAACCCATTCCATCTCTGCAGGTCTTGATTACCCCGGCGTGGGACCAGAGCATGCCCAGCTTTTCAGAAGCGGAAGGGCTCAGTATGTCTACGCCACAGACAGGGAAGCTCTTGAGGGCTTCAAGCTCCTTTCAAGGCTTGAGGGAATAATCCCTGCCCTCGAGCCAGCCCATGCGGTTCTTAGAGTGGTGGAGCTTGCAAGGGAGCTGGGCAGAGAAGGTATAGTGCTCTTTAACCTCTCAGGCAGGGGTGATAAGGATATGATGCATGTAATGGGCTACATGAAAGGTATGCTATAATATCCCTATGCCAAAGCTTTCACCCAGAGACATAAGGAGGAAGATACAGGGTATCAAAAACACTCGCAGGATAACCAATGCCATGAAGGTTGTGTCCGCTGCAAAGCTAAGGCGGGCACAGGAGCTCATATACGCTTCAAGACCTTACTCGGAAAGGCTCTACGAAGTTCTCAAAAGCCTTGCATCTCACGTAGACCCGCAAACACACCCTCTCTTTGAGGTAAGAGAGGAAAAGGTATGCGACCTTGTGCTCATAACCGCAGACAGGGGGCTGGCGGGAGCTTTCAATTCAAACCTGATAAGACAGGCGGAAGAGCTGGTAAAGAACAAACAGGAGAAGGGTATAAAGGTAAGCCTTGTGCTGATAGGAAGAAAAGGAGCTCAGTATTTTGGAAAAAGGAACTATAACATACTAAAAGCCTACGATGAGGTTTTCAGAAAGGAAATTAATTTCAGCGTGGTTAAAGAGACGGGTGAGCTTTTGAGAAGCAGGTATGCAAACAAAGAAACGGATGCGGTATATCTGATAAACAACGAGATGATAACAAGGGTAAGCTACAAGCCCGTGGTGAGAACCTTCCTGCCCTTTGAGAGGCTGGAAGGGGAAGGGGATTATGGCGTGTATGAGTTTGAGGTGGAGAGAGAGCTTTTTGTGAGTAAGCTGATAGACCTGTATCTGAACTATCAGCTCTACAGGGCTATGTTAGAATCTAACGCCTCAGAACACTTTGCCCGTATGGTGGCTATGGACAATGCCACAAGGAATGCGGATGAGCTTGTAAAGACATGGACTCTAATATTCAACAAAGCCCGTCAGGAGGCTATCACTTCCGAGCTTATAGATATAGTGAATGCGGTGGAAGCTATGAAGTGATGTACATAAAAACCCTTGAAGAAATAAAGAACAAGCTCATTGAGCTCAAGCCTTATCTTAGGGAAAAATATAAAATCAAAGAGATAGGGATTTTTGGTTATTATGTGCGAAGAAAGCAGAAGAAAGGAAGCGACCTTGATATACTTTTAGAGTTTGAAGAGACACCCGATTTGTTTACTTACATTGAGATTGAAAGCTTTCTTTCAAAAAAACTTAAGGTAAGGGTTGATCTCATAATGAAGTCAGCACTTAAACCATACATGGGCAGAAGGATTTTAAAAGAAGTGGTATATATATGAGAGAAATTAGGGATTATTTGATGGATATAAAGGATGAGTGTGAATATTTAATGAGTAGAACAAGGGGCTTGAATTATAATGAATTCATTTCAAGTGAAGAACTAAAAAGGGCTTTTGTGAGAAGTTTAGAAATTATCGGAGAAGCATCAAAGCATATTCCAAAAGAGATTAGAAAGAAATAAAGTGAAATTCCATGGAAAAAGTGTTATTGGAATCAGGAACAAAATGATTCATGAGTATTTCGGTGTTGATTATGCAGTTGTATGGAAAACAATAAAAGAAAGAGTTCCTGAACTGTATGAAGTAATAAAGAAGATTATCAAAGAGATTAATGAGGCGTAGCGTTAGGTATAAAGTAAGGACTCTGAAGTGTTAAAATTTTTATTATGGACATAAAGACCCTTGAAAGCTGGCTCTGGGAGGCAGCCTGTAGCATAAGGGGACCTGTAGATGCTCCAAAGTATAAGGAATACATACTTCCCCTCATATTTCTTAAAAGGCTTTCCGATGTCTTTGAGGATGAGTTTGGGGAGGTGCTGGACATATACAAAAGCAAGGAGGAGGCGGAAAGGGTTCTTTTGGAGGATATAGAAAGAAACGGAAGACCCACCCTTGTGAGGTTTTACATACCACCCAGCGCCCGATGGGAAAATATAAGAAGGCAGACAAGGAATTTGGGCGAGTATCTTACTACGGCGGTAAGGGATGTGGCAAAGTATAACCCAAAGCTTGCGGGTGTTATAGATGCCACAGATTTCAACGCCACCTCTATGGGCGTAAGGCTCATAAGCGATGAAAGCCTGAAGGCTCTTGTGGAAGTCCTGAGCAAACACAGGCTTGGGCTTAAGGATGTGGAGCCAGATATTTTAGGAAGGGCTTATGAGTATCTTCTGAAGAAGTTTGCAGAAGGTTCAGGACAGTCTGCGGGTGAGTTCTACACACCCTATGAAGTGGCTTATATGATGGCTAAGCTCATTGACCCAGAGGAAGGGCAGGAGGTCTATGACCCCTGCTGTGGTTCAGGTGGTCTTCTTATCAAGTGTGCCTTGGTCTTTAAGGAGAAATACGGAGAGGACAGGAGCAAGAGACCTCTTAAGTTCTACGGGCAGGAAATAAACCATACCACCTATGCCATGGCTAAGATGAACGTATTCCTGCATGATATGCATGCGGATATAGCCATTGGAGATACGATGAGAAAACCAGCCTTTTTGGAGGCGGACGGCTCTCTTAAGAAGTTTGACCTTGTGCTTGCCAATCCCATGTGGAACCAGAAGTTTGAAGAAGAGGTTTATGAAAATGACCCATACAGGAGGTTTCCCTTTGGATATCCACCCTATGCCTCCGCAGACTGGGGATGGATACAGCACATGCATGCAAGCCTTAAGGAGGGGGGAAAGCTTGCGGTGGTGATAGACACGGGGGCAGTCTCAAGGGGGAGCGGTTCCTCAGACAAAAACAGGGAAAAGGAAATAAGGAAGGCTTTTGTGGAAAGAGACCTCATTGAAGCTGTGATTCTGCTTCCTGAAAACCTCTTCTACAACACCACAGCCCCGGGCGTGATAATAGTCATAAACAAAGCCAAAGGGGACGAAAGAAAAGGGAAGGTGCTTCTTATAAACATCTCAGACCTTTATGAGAAGGGAAGACCCAAAAACTACCTTCCTCAGTCTGCCATAGATAAGGTGTGCGAGATATACAGAGCGTTTAAGGAGGAGGAAGGCATAAGCAGGATTGTGAGCATAGAGGAGGTGAGACTTAACGACTATAATCTTAGCCCCTCAAGGTATGTGGTGAAGGGAAACGAGGAGGAGGTTCTGGACCTTCAGGAGGCTGTGGTGGAGCTGGAAGAGGCGGAGGAGGAAAGAAGAGAAGCGGATAGGGTTCTGTGGGAGGTGCTGAAGAGCCTTGTGTAATTCTTCTACATGCTTATACGATGTTCTCTTTTAAGTCTTCTTAAAAATTCAAAAGTGTCAATACATTCAACAGGTGGGTTCAGCATGCTGCACACATCGGGAATTTTTACCTCTGCATCGTATTTACCATCAGCTCCAGCTGAATGAGTTAATACCTTCGGTTTTTCCATGGTAACCAACACGAGCTTATTTTCTTTCGCAAAAGCTATTATATCAATATCTCTAGTTTTTAGGAAGGCTTCAGCTCTATGAGGTGCGTATTTACTATACACCAAGCTTATTATTTCTTTCACTATTTCAAAAGTTTTTTCAGTAAGCTCTGCAAACAAAAGCTCCTTATGTCTTTTAGCCCATCTGACAAGACTATCATCTGGATTTCCTTCCATAATTTCCTCATAGACAGCTATGGGCATTTTTAATATGTCTTGCTTACAGGCTTTTAACAGCACATCCCAAAACTGAGGCACTATATCAAAGGCATAATATCTATTCTTCGCCTCTATTAAACAGGAGGTGTCCATACAAAATTTAGCCCTCCTGAATATGTCAGACACCAAGCTCCTCCATCAGTTTTATGAGGATTTTATCCTTTTTTATGTTCAGCAACCTCATTGCAGACAGATATGTAATTTCTTGGTTCAATAGACTATCAATCACTTCATAAATAAAGGTTTTACTGTTTCTGCTCAGCAAAAGTTTATAGTAATCCCCACCTTTTTGTTCTTTGTTCCTTAGTTCTAATTCGTAGGTCTTTTTTAGCATTTCCGCCTTTAAAAGTTCATATTCCTCCCTGTCTATCATCCTGAGGTTTAAAAGGCGATAAAGCAGTGCGGTTTTGCTTACAGGAAAAATCTTGCTTAAATTCTGTATATTCTCAAGAGGGCTGATATTTTCATTCCATCTGCTTTTTATCTCCAGTTCGGGGGCGAGTATCTCTATGGCTACCATGTTACATAACCTTTCTACAGCATTCTGATTTTCTGGGTCAGCGTCAGATACTCCGCTTTGACCCACCCATATGTGAGCAATTTCGTGGAAAAGGGTAAATATCTGTGCTTTTTGAGTATCATTGCTGTTTATAAATATGACTGGTGCTATTTCATCCACTATGCTGAAGCCTCTGAATTCTTCCGGGTCAAGTTCTATATGTGTGTTGTTTATGAGCACGCTATTTCTGAAAACAAGAATGCCAATACTTTCAACCCTATCCACAAGCTCATTTATGTTGTCTAAATGGTTCAAATTTAATGTTTCTTTTATATCTTTTGCTATGACTTGATGAGGGGTATCTATGGAGTATTTTCCTACAAATTTTAAAGGAGTGTATCCTTCCGATAATCTTTTTTCCTTTATCCACTCCTGTTTTATTTTTATGTCAGAATAAACCTCAAAAAACTTCCAGCTAAGCGGTTTGCTATCTTTTATTTTCCTTAAGTCTGGTATTTCGCTTTTTTCTTCTGGAACTTCAGAAAGGAAAAGATAGCCATAGGGTATATGCAATGCATGTGCTAACTTATGGAGCTGATTGTATGTTATATGACCCTTACCTTCAAGAAGGCTTTTAAATCTGGGTGTTTTTATTCCTATGCTTTTTGCCACCTTTTCTGGAGTTTCTCCTATCCTGTTTATAGCCCACTCTACCACTTTCCAGTTTATAAGCGTAGCAGGAACCTTGACGGTGGCACTCATGCCTAAAATATAATATCTTCCAAGGGGCTATGAGGTTTGAGTTTTTTGAAGAAACAAACTTTAAGGAGACAGAGCTGGGACCTTTGCCTGAGGATTGGCAGGTGGTGAGGTTGGGAGATGTGGTAAATACAGATAGGCGAAAGGGGAATATTTTAGAAGTGATAGACGGCGTGCCATTTATACCGATGAATTTAATACCAAATGAGGGTCTATACATAAAAAATTATGAGTTTAGAAACCTAGATGATGTGAGAAGTGGTATAGTAGTATATGAAGGTGAGCTACTTTTAGCTAAAATAACTCCAAGTTTTGAAAATGGCAAACAAGGAATATTAAAAGGCGTGCCTTTTGCTATAGCCACTACTGAGGTAATTCCAATTAAAACCAAAGATAACATTTGTGATGTAGAGTTTTTATTTTATAATTTAAAACTACCTGATGTTCGTAATCAGCTTGCTCAAAGAATGGAAGGGACAACAGGAAGAAGAAGGCTGTCTAAAAATGTCCTTTACAATCTTCTTTTCCCCCTCCCCCCTCTTGAGGAGCAAAAAGCCATTGCGGAGGTGCTTCGGAGGGTGCAGGAATCCATAGAAAAAACCGAAGAAGTCATAAGGGCAACAAAGGAGCTCAAAAAGTCTCTTATGAAGCACCTTTTTACCTACGGACCTGTGCCACTGGACGAGGTGGAAAGGGTGGAGCTCAAAGACACCGAAATAGGACCTTTGCCGGCTCACTGGAATGTGGTGAGATTGGGGGAGGTAGGTAAGATTTCCACTGGTAATACACCATCAAAGGGAAATCCAGAATACTGGGCTTCTGGCACTTTTGACTTTGTAAAGCCTCCAGACTTAAAGAACAGATTCATATCAACTGCTACGGAAAAGATATCTGAAAAGGCATTAAGCAAGGCACGCATAGCTCTGGCTGGCTCCATACTCGTATCCTGCATCGGGATAATAGGAAGAGTGGGTTACACGACCAAACCTGTAGCATTCAACCAGCAGATTAATTCAATAACTCCCAATTCAGGTGCCTATGGGTTGTATATCTTCCACGCTCTACAGCACAATACAGTTCAGGAAGTATTAAACTCATTAAAATCAATAACAACTGTTCCAATAGTGAATAAATCAAAGTTTGAAACGGTCCCCCTCCCCCTCCCCCCACTTGAAGAGCAAAAACAAATAGCCAGCATTCTGCAGGCAGTGGACGAAAAAATTCAGAAAGAAGAAGAACGAAAAAGAGCCCTTGAGAACCTCTTTAAGAGCCTTTTGCACAACCTCATGAGCGGTAAAATTAGAGTAAGGTGGAAGGAAAGTTGAGGTTTTCGGAAAGGCGCTCGGTGCAGGAGCCTGTTATCAGGTATGCCACTCAGGCAGGCTGGAAATACATAAGCCCCGAGGAGGTCCAGAACCTCAGGCTCAACAGCGCCAAAGCTATACTTGAGAAAGTTTTCATACCAAAAATAACGGAGCTTAACCCCTTTCTAACAGAGCAGAAGGCAATGGATGTTCTCAGGGAGCTTGAAAGGGTCAGGCCTGACATCCATGGAAACCTGACCGTCTGGCAGTTTCTGAAGGGTCAGAAAACCATCTACATAGAAACCGAGAGGAGAGAAAGGAACATAAAGCTAATAGATACAGAAAACCCCCACAGAAATGTTTTTCACATCACAGATGAGTTTACCTTTACTAATGGCTCAGAGTCCATAAGGCAGGACGTGGTCTTTTTCATAAACGGCATACCGGTTGTCTTTGCGGAAGCAAAGGCTCCCTATAAAATTGATGCGGTGGAGGAAGCTCTATCTCAGGTCAGGAGGTATCACGAGAGGTGCCCCGAGCTACTTGCTATTGAGCAGGCTTTTGTGCTTACGCATCTTATCAGCTTTTTATATGGTGCCACATGGAACGCAAGCTCAAAGGGACTGTATAACTGGAAAGAGGAACAGGCGGGAGACTTTGAAAGTCTCGTAAAGTCCTTTTTCCAGCCCGAGAGGCTTCTGGAGCTTATAACCGAATACCTACTTTTCCCGGAGAGGGACGGACGCCTGCAGAAGGTGATACTCAGACCCCATCAGGTGCGTGCGGTCAACAAGATCCTTCAGAGGGCACAGGAAAAGGAAAAGAAAAGAGGTCTCATCTGGCACACTCAGGGCTCTGGAAAGACCTACACCATGATTGTGACCGCTAGGAGGCTCATTGAAAGCCCCTTCTTTGAAAATCCCACAGTGCTCATGCTGGTGGACAGGCTGGAACTGGAAAGCCAGCTTTTTATGAACCTCAGGTCTGTGGGAATTCATGTAAAAGTTGCAGACAGCAGGGAAGAGCTCAGAAGGCTTCTGGAAGAGGACACAAGGGGCATTATAGTCTCCACCATACACAAGTTTGAGGGCATGCCTGCCAACATAAACACCAGAGAAAACATCTTTGTGCTCATTGACGAGGCACACAGAACCACATCGGGCGCCCTTGGAAACTATCTGATGGGAGCTCTGCCCAACGCTACCTTTATAGGCTTTACGGGCACGCCCATAGACAGGGGCAGGAGCACCTTTGTGATTTTCGGCAGGGATGACCCGCCACAGGGATACCTTGACAAATACAGCATAGCCGAGTCCATAGCAGATGGGACAACCCTTCCCCTTCACTACAGCTTTGCCCCCAGTGAGCTCACCGTTGACAAGAAGCTGCTGGAAGAGGAATTTTTGAACCTCAAAGAAGCGGAAGGCATCAGCGATGTGGAAGCTCTTGACAGGATACTTGACAAGGCTGTCAGACTAAAGAACGCCCTCAAAAGCAGAAGCAGGATTGAAAAGGTTGCCCGCTATATCGCAGAGCATTACAGGGAGTATGTGGAACCTCTGGGATACAAGGCCTTTGTGGTGGCAGTAGACAGAGAAGCCTGCGCCCTCTACAAAGAAGAGCTTGACAGATACCTGCCACCAGAATACTCAAGGGTAGTATACAGCAGGCATCAGACAGACCCGGAGCACATGAGGCTTCACTATCTTGAAGAGGAAGAGGAAAAACTCATCAGAAAGAACTTCCTTGACCCGGAGAAAAACCCCAAAATCCTCATAGTCACCAGCAAACTGCTAACTGGCTTTGATGCGCCCCTTCTCTACTGTCTTTATCTTGACAAGCCCATGAGGGACCATGTCCTGCTCCAGACTATAGCGAGGGTAAACAGGCCCTACGAAGACCAGTATGGCAGAAAGAAACCCGCAGGTCTTATCGTGGACTTTGTGGGCATCTTTGCAAACCTCCAGAAAGCCCTTGCCTTTGACTCTGCAGATGTAGAAGGAGTGGCAGAAGACCTTCAGAAGCTAAAGGAGAAGTTCGCCAGCCTTATGGAGTTCAAAGACATGGAGGAGCTGAGAGAAGTCTTTTTGAGCTCATACTCGGAGGACAAAATACTGGAGCTTGCCCTGGAGCACCTCCGGGACGAAGAAAAAAGAGAAAAATTTTACAGACTCTACATAGACATAACAGACATCTACAACATACTCTCTCCAGACCCTTTCCTGAGACCCTACCTGCAGAGAGTGGAAGGTCTGATAAGGCTCTACCTTGTGGTCAGACAGTATTACGAGCCAGGGAAGAACATAGACAGGGAGTTTACAAAGAAGGTGGAGGAGCTCGTAAGAAAACACACAAAACAGGGAGAAATAGGGCAGGCGACCTATGTATACGAGATTAACGAGGAAATACTCAGAGAACTACAGAAAGAGGATGTACCCGACAGTGAGAAGGTTTACAACCTCACTAAAGGCCTTCAAAGGCTCTTCCAGCAGGAAATGAAAACCAAGCCCCATGTAATATCCCTCGCCCAGAAACTTGAAAACGTGCTGGAGAGCTACAGGAGAGGACAGAAAAGCACACAGAAGGTCATTGAAGAGCTCAAAAAACTCTATGAAGAATACGAAGAGTTAGAAAGGGAAAGGGCAGAGAAAGGCCTTGCCCCAGAGGTCTTTGCCATATACAGGCTCTTAAAAAGAGAAGGCATAAAAGAGAGCGGGGAAAAGGCAAAGAGGATAAGCGAGCTCTTTTCTGACCATCCCCACTGGCGCAGAAGTCGGGAACAGGAAAGGAATTTAAGAAGAGAGATAATCAAATTACTTGAGCCACAGAATAACCCAAAAGCAGTAGAGTTAACAGAAGAAATTCTCAACATCATGCGACAGACATGACATCTCAGGAGTTTAAAGAGAGAGTAAGGCTGTGGGCAAAAAAGCTCAAAGTTGATGAAAAACTCAGGGAAATCCACATAAGGAACATGAAAAATAAGCTGGCAAGCTGTTCAAGCAAAGGAAGAATAACCTTTGACAGCACAGTGCTAGAAATGGAGTCAGCAGACATGGACAGAATAATAGTTCACGAACTACTGCATCTGAGATACAGAAATCACGGCAAACTCTTTAAAAGGCTTCTGGAAGTGTATCTGGAGGAAGGTTTTTAACCCCCGGGACGACCTACTTTCCCGTGCCGTTCGCCCAGCACAGTATCATCGGCGCTGGAGGGCTTAACTGCCGGGTTCGGAATGGAAACCGGGTGTTTCCCCTCCGCTATGGTCCCGAGGGAAGCTTTCAAACTGGCAACTCAATAGGTTTTCCTTCCTGTGGGTGTGCAAGCCGAACGGGCTATTAGTACAGCTTGGCTACACCCCTTGCGGAGCTTCCACCTGCTGCCTATCAACCTGGTAGTCTTCCAGGGCCCTTCAGGGAGTCCTTATCTTGTGGTGGGCTTCGCGCTTAGATGCTTTCAGCGCTTATCCCGTAGCAGGATGGCTACCCGGCGCTACCTCTGGAGAGATAACCGGCACACCAGAGCCTGCCCCGTCCCGGTCCTCTCGTACTAGGGACGGACCCACTCAAGACTCCTGCGCCCGCGGCGGATAGGGACCGAACTGTCTCGCGACGTTCTGAACCCAGCTCGCGTCCCCCTTTAATGGGCGAACAGCCCAACCCTTGGGACCTGCTTCAGCCCCAGGATGGGGGGAGCCGACATCGAGGTACCAAACCTCCCCGTCGATGTGGGCTCTCGGGGGAGATTAGCCTGTTATCCCCGGAGTAGCTTTTATCCGCTGATCACTGGCCCTTCCCCGAAGAACCAGTGGGTCACTAGGCCCGGCTTTCGCCTCTGCTCGGCATGTCTGCCTCACAGTCAGGCACCCTTCTGCCCTTGTACTCTACGGCGGATTTCCGACCCGCCTGAGGGTACCTTTGGACGCCTCCGTTACCTTTTGGGAGGCAGCCGCCCCAGCTAAACTGCCCATCTGGCACGGTCCCGGCGGTGGATGACACCGCTCGGTTAGGGCCTCAGCCTGCCCAGGGTGGTATCTCACCGGCGCCTCCATCCCTCCCGGAGGAGGGACTTCACAGGCTCCCACCTATCCTGCGCAGGGCAAGCCAAGGCTCAATGCCAGACTACAGTGAAGCTTCACGGGGTCTTTCCGTCCTGCCGCGGGTAGCCGGCATCTTGACCGGCATTACAATTTCGCCGGGACTCTCCTCGAGACAGCGTGGCACTCGTTGGACCATTCATGCAGGTCGGAACTTCACCCTTACCCATGTTTCCATGGGGGGTAGACTATACCTTCATCCCACCAAGAGCCTTAGGAGGTCTTCTTTTGTATACTTTCTCCTGCCAGATGGATTTATGCTGTAGGCAAGCTCTATTATCTCTGGCAGGTGCTTTCTGGAAAGGTGAAGGTTTGCTCTGACCATTCTACATATGCTTTTGAACTTTTCAAAGTCTTCTTTCTTTGCTCCCTGTAGAGGATAGGCTTCAAAGTGAGGTATTATCCGCTCGCTAAGAGCTTTTATGTCCCTCACTTCGTATTTGTAGGTATCATCACTCTTAGAGAACCTTATTCCACCTACTCCAAAGTAAGCATGAACCTGCTTGAGCAGGTTGAGGTCTCTCCTGTTGAGAGACAAGGAGAAGGAGGGACGGGTTTCTATCCTTACCTTAAGCCTATCTCTCAGGTTAAAGCTCACTGAGAAGCAACCTTCACCTTCCACAAGCCCTGTTATATACCAGGGGTTAAGCATGCTGACCTCCATAGCCCTTTCTGCGATGCCTGTGGCATCGGGTGAGAGCCGGCGTGTTGCACGCATCTGTAGCGTGCCTTCCCTTTCGGGTCAGTCGTTACGGGGCTCCATAACTCTCTCGAGCCATGGGCTTCCCTCGGGATTACCCCACGCCCTTTCTGGGCAGGAGGGCTCCCCCGATATGAGCCGGACACGGGCAAGTCCTACTTACCCGACAAGGAATTTCGCTACCTTAGGACCGTCATAGTTACGGCCGGCGTTTACCCGGGCTTCGGTTTGGAGCTTGCACTCCTCCCCTTAACCTACGGGCACTGGCCAGGTTTCAGACCACATACATCCCCTTACGGGTTTGCGTAGTCCTGTGTTTTTGATAAACAGTCGGCACCACCCGGTCTCTGCGACCCACAGGAGCTTACGCCGCAGGGACTTCACTCCCATGGGCCCCCCTTCTACCGAGGGTACGGGGGCAATTTGCCGAGTTCCTTGAGGAGAGTTCCCCCGACGCCTTAGGCTGCTAACCCAGCCCACCTGTGTCGGTTTCCGGTACGGGCAGCGATGCTTCAGCGCCAGCGCCGTTGTTTCTCGGCAGTGTGGCGTCGCAGAAGTTACCCCATCAGCTCTCGGAGTATGGGGTGACGGATTTGCCTGCCACCCCCTCCTACTACCTTGGACCACCATTCCATAGGTGGCTTCTGCTAGCCTCCTGCGTCACGACTCTGGCTCCACACCGCTGGCGCAGGAATGTTGACCTGCTTCCCATCGGCTACGCCTTTCGGCCTCACCTTAGGGTCCCGGCTAACTGGCGGATGATTTACATTGCCGCCAAAACCTGGGGCTTCCGGCGGACAGGTTTTTCACCTGTCTTCGCTGCTACTCATGCCAGGATTCTCACTTCCCTGCAGTCCATCCCACCTTACGGCGAGACTTCAGCCCACAGGGAACGCTCCCCTACCGCTCGCATATGCGAGCCCGCAGCTTCGGTACCAGGCTTGAGCCCCGCTAAATTTTCGGCGCACGGCCGCTCGGCCGGTCAGCTGTTACGCACTGTTTAAAGGATGGCTGCCTCTAAGCCAACCTCCCAGCTGTCTTAGCAGCCGCACATCCTTCCCCACTTAGCCTGGATTTTGGGACCTTAGCTGGCGGTCTGGGCTGTTTCCCTCTTGTCCACCGGAGCTTATCCCCCGGGGACTGACTGCCATACTACCTTTCCCGGCATTCGGAGTTTGGCAGGGTTCGGTACCCCTTTCGAGGCCCTAGCCCAACCAGTGGCTCTACCTCCGGGAAGGACCGTATGACGCTAGGCGTCGACCTATTTCGGGGAGAACGAGCTATCACGGAACGCGATTGGCTTTTCACCGCTACCCACACCTCATCGGACGGTTTTGCAGCACCGACCCGTTCGGGCCTCCAGACGGCGTTACCCGTCCTTCACCCTGGACATGGGTAGATCGTTCCGCTTCGCGCCTGCCCCCAGCGACTTAACGCCCTGTTCGGACTCGCTTTCGCTCCGGCTTCGCCTGACGGCTTAACCTCGCCGCTGAGGACAACTCCCTGGCTCATTCTGCAAAAGGCACGCAGTCGGGCCAAAACGACCCTTCCACTGGCTTGTGGATCCGGGGTTTCAGGTTCTATTTCACTCCCCTTCCGGGGTTCTTTTCACCTTTCCCTCGCGGTACTATACGCTATCGGTCTGCCCGTAGTGCTTAGCCTTGGAGGGAGGTCCCCCCAGATTCCCACGACCTTCCACGGGGGCCGTGGTACTTGGGAACACGCACCCAGGAGACTGACACCTTTTGCCTACGGGGCTTTCACCCTCTGTGGCGGAGCATTCCAGCTCACTTCGGCTAAGTGTCAGTTTTGTAACTCCCTGAGAGAATGGCAGTTCTCTCCGTGCATGTCCCGCTACCCCGTGCGAGCTAAGGCTGCCACCATGGCACCCGCACGGTTTGGGCTGGTCCCCGTTCGCTCGCCGCTACTTGGGGAGTCTCGGTTGATTTCCTTTCCTGGGACTACTAGAAGGTTTTACTTCGTCCCGTTTTGGCTCCGCTTACGCGGATGACAGGGCTCAACGCCCTGCCGGGTTTCCCCATTCGGGCATCCGGGCCTCAAAGGCTCTTTGCGCCTCCACCCGGCTTATCGCAGCTTAGCACGCCCTTCATCCCCTCGGGCAGCCGAGGCATCCACCCCGGACCCTTACTAACTTGCACACCCACAAGGAAGGAAAACCTATTCAGTTGCCAAGATGACATGGAGATGGTGGGATTTGAACCCACGACCTCCTGCTTGCAAAGCAGGCGCTCTCCCGCTGAGCTACATCCCCTTGGACCTGCCCCAGATAATGGGCCTCGGTGGACTTGAACCACCGACCTTGCCCTTATCAGGGGCACGCTCTAACCGACTGAGCTAGAGGCCCAGAGGACTGGCAGCTCAATAAGGAGGAAGGACCCTGAGTTTGATTGGCTTTACAGCCTGAAAACTATCTCCGTTATAAAGGAGGTGATCCAGCCGCAGGTTCCCCTACGGCTACCTTGTTACGACTTCGCCCCAGTTGCCAGCCTTCCCATCGTCCTCTACCTCCCTTACGGGTTAGCCCGAGGGCTTCCGGGAAGACTGACTTCCGTGGCGTGACGGGCGGTGTGTGCAAGGCCCGAGAACGTATTCACGGCGGCCTAGCTGATCCGCCATTACTACCGATTCCGGCTTTATGAGGGCGAGTTTCAGCCCTCAATCTGCACCATGACCGGGTTTGAGGATTTGCTTCCCATTTCTGGGTTGCTTCCCATTGTCCCGGCCACTGTAGCGCCTGTGTTGCCCCGGGCATAAAGGGCATACTGACCTGACGTCATCCCCGCCTTCCTCCGGCTTATCGCCGGCAGTCCCCTTAGAGTGCCCTCCGCAGAGTGGCAACTAAGGGCAGGGGTTGCGCTCGTTGCGGGACTTAACCCAACATCTCACGACACGAGCTGACGACGGCCATGCACCACCTGTGATGGGATTCCGTCCAGAGGACGGCACCCCTCGCTTTCGCAAGGGTTTCCCATCATGTCAAACCCGGGTAAGGTTTTTCGGTTAGCATCGAATTGAACCAGACGCTCCACCGGTTGTGCGGGCCCCCGCCAATTCCTTTGAGTTTCAGGCTTGCGCCCGTACTCCCCAGGCGGGGCGCTTAACGCGTTAGCTGAGACACCGCCCTTGCGGACGACGTCTAGCGCCCATGGTTTACGGCTGGGACTACCCGGGTATCTAATCCGGTTTGCTCCCCCAGCTTTCGTCCCTGACCGTCAGAACAGCCCCAGCAGGCTGCCTTCGCCTTCGGTGTTCCTCCCGATATCTACGCATTTCACCGCTACACCGGGAATTCCGCCTGCCTGAGCGTGCCTCAAGATGAGCAGTTCGGTACGCCTTTCCACCGTTGAGCGGTGGGCTTTGACGAACCGCTTACCCATCCGGCTGCGGACGCTTTACGCCCAGTGAATTCGCGCAACGCTCGGGACCTACGTATTACCGCGGCTGCTGGCACGTAGTTAGCCGTCCCTTCCTCTGGGGGTACCGTCACCCACAGAGATTATTCACCCCTGTGAGCATCTTCCCCCCTGACAGGAGTTTACACCCCGAAGGGCTTCTTCCTCCACGCGGCGTCGCGGGGTCAGGCTTTCGCCCATTGCCCACGATTCCCCACTGCTGCCCCCCGTAGGGGTGTGGGCCGTGTCTCAGTCCCACTGTGGCCGGACACCCTCTCAGGCCGGCTACCCGTCATAGGCTTGGTAGGCCGTTACCCCACCAACTACCTGATGGGCCGCGAGCCCCTCCTCAGGCGGTAGCATGCAGAGCAGAGGCCACCTTTGGTCTGGAGCCTCAGTGACTCCAGACATTATAGGGTATTAGCCCGAGTTTCCCCGGGTTATCCCCTTCCTGAGGGCAGGTTACTCACGTGTTACTCACCCGTTTGCCGCTGGGTGGCAGAGCCACCCCGCACGACTTGCATGTGTTAGGCACGCCGCCAGCGTTCGCGCTGAGCCAGGATCAAACTCTTCAGGAAAACCCCGAGTTTTAGGGTCCTTCCTCCTTATTCAGTTGCCAAGATGTCAAGGGACCTATAGGTCCCTATTTTTCAACAGGACTTTTTATTATATACCATGTTTCGGGTTTTGTCAAGTCCTTTAAGCCGACTTATATAACCCAAACACACATTCAGCTCTCAAGATGACAAGGGGATTTATCCCCTCAACCGCAACCTACAGTGTAATAATGTATTTCCCTTGTAAAACTCTGTCAAGCCTTACCGCGGGACCTCGGAGTCCCGATTTCCTTTATACCTTTATCTATTATATCCACCAGCGGGAACTTTGTCAAGTATTTTTCTAAAAACCTCCCACATGGCGATGGCTCCAGCAGATGAGACATTGAGTGAGTTTATCCTGCCTTGCATGGGAATTGATACCACCATATCCGCCAGCTCGAGCACGCTCCTTGAGATCCCTTCGCCCTCAGAACCGAGCACGAGAGTGCATCCTGTGGGAAGGTCTACATCTCTAATATCTCTGCCTCCCCTCTCCACCGCCGCAACCCAGCCACCCATTTCCTTAAAGTCTTTCAGAGCTCTTGCGAGGCTACCCACCCTTGCCAGCATGAGATAAAAAACGGCGCCTGCAGATGCCTTGACTACGGTCTCGTTTATGGGACACGCTCTGTCCTTTGGCATAAGCGCTCCAACTCCACCAAAAACCTCGCAGGTCCTTAAGAGGTTTCCCACGTTCTGAGGGTCTGTGATATGGTCAAGGGTGAGAAAGAAGGAACCTCTTTTTACGGTCTCCCTGAAAAGTTTGTGAGCTTCAACATACTCAACTGGGCTCAGTATGGCGAGAATTCCCTGTGTCTTTTTTGTTCCGGCGAGTTCTTCTATTTTCTGCCTCGGTGCTTTCTGGAGTTTTATGCCCCTCTCCTTGCAAAGTTTGACAACCTGATGGGGAGGGTGCGAGTCGTGGGCAAAGAGCACCTTTTCCACATCCCTGCCCGACCTGAGGGCTTCAATAACGGGGTTTTTACCGTAGACTATCATTCCTTTATTATGCCACCACCCAGAAGCACATCCCCCTCATAGAAGGCGCAGACCTGACCGGGGGTTATGCCTTTTACTGGCTCTGCAAATTTTACCCTATAGCCATCCGGTGTTTTTTCCATGTTTTCCACAGGCACTGGTCTGTTCCTGTATCTTATCTGTGCCAGGGGCTTTTCCCAGAGTTCAGGCTCAAGATGAAAGTTTACGCCCTCCAGCAAAAGCCAGTCCCTATAGAGCTCCTTTTCTCTGCACAGATAAACCGCATTCTTTTCTGCATCCACGCCGCACACATACACAGGGAAGCCCAGAGCCACACCCAGACCCTTCCTCTGCCCTACCGTATAGTGGAAAAAGCCTCTGTGCCTGCCCACAACTTCGCCCTCAAAGTAGAAGTATCCTTCCTTAGAGCCAACCCTTTCTTCTACAAACTCCCCAGGTTCTTTTCCCATAAGAAAGCACACGTCCTGCGAGTCCTTCTTATTCCAGACGGGAAGGTTTCTATCTTTTGCTATCTGTCTAACCTCATCTTTGGTTAGCTCTCCCAGTGGAAACTCAAGAAGCTCAAGATGTTCTCTTTTTACAAGGCTCAGAAAATAGGACTGGTCTCTCTTCTGGTCTTTACCGCGGGCTATGAGCCTTCTACCCTTGTATTCTACAAACCTTGCGTAGTGTCCTGTAGCAAGCCTGTCAATCTCTACAACCTTTTTGAGATATTCTGCCAGTAAGCCAGTTTTTACTTCCCTGTTGCATATTGCACATGGATTTGGGGTTTTCCCCATAAGAGTTTCCCCCAGAAAGTAATTTACTACCCGCTCCTCAAAAATTTTTTCCCAGCTAAGGGTAAGATGGGGAATGCCAAGGTGTTCGGAAACCTTCGCCGCATCTCTCACGTCCTGAGGCGAGCAACAGACCCTGAGGTCGCCAGCACTGCAAACCTCCTGATGGAAACGAAGAGTTATACCAATTACCTCGTGACCAGCCTCCTTCATGAGCAGGGCACAGACGCTACTGTCCACACCTCCACTCATACCAACTGCAATTCTCATAAGGGATAAATTTAGGCTCTGAAAAAGGCTTTCATAAACCTTGTCTCCTCAGATTCTTCCGCAAACTCAAGCCCCAGAGATATGAGCTTTTCTGGCCTTTCACCCTTTTTCAACAATCCAATGGAGCGAGCAATTTCCAGCTTCTCTATGACACCTTCCGTGATGTAAACCATCATACTGTCAAACTGAAACTTCCTGTAGAGCTCCTGTCTTTCCTTCTCTTCTTTTTTGCCCAGGCTATCCGCAAAGGAGCATATCTTTGACCATGTTCTGAGGGTTTTATCCCACTCTTGCCTTGGGATATTCTCAAGCTCAAGCCTTATAAGTTCCACAAGGCTCTCTTTGATGTGTTTCTTGAAATCCTCTTGGGACCAGCCACTGGAGCTGTCCTTTCTTAAAAAAGCCGTCAGGTCAACTTTCATGTTATTCTAATATAATACCGCTTCTGCTGGAGGTCTAATATGCACAGAATCCTTATTACCGACCCCATATCTGAAAAGGGTATTGAGCTTCTCAGGCGTGAGCCTGACTTTGAGGTGGATAACGAGCCAGATATATCCTACGAAGAACTGCTTGAGGTGGTGGGGGGTTACCACTGCATTATAACGAGAAGCAGGACTCCGGTTACAAGGGAGCTGATAGAAAGAGGAGAGAATCTCAAGGTTATAGGTAGAGCCGGAGTGGGTGTGGACAACGTGGATATAGAATCCGCCTCTATGAGGGGTATACTTGTCATAAACACGCCTGGAGCAAACACCATAGGGGCTACAGAGCTTACACTCTGCCACATGCTCAACGTGGTGAGAAATGCCCACATAGCCCACAAGAGTATGGTGGAGGGTCGCTGGGACAGGAAGAAGTTTATGGGAACAGAGCTTTATGGAAAAACCCTTGGAATAATTGGCCTAGGAAACATAGGCTCTCAGGTTGCCATAAGGGCAAAAGCCTTTGGTATGACCGTATACGCCTATGACCCATACATACCGAGGGAAAAGGCAGACAGGCTTGGGGTAAAGCTCTTTGACAATCTTCACCACATGCTAAAACAGATAGACATCCTTACCATTCATGCACCCCTGACCCATGAGACAAAGCATATGATTACGAGAAGAGAGTTTGAAATTATGAAGGATGGAGCAGTCCTCATAAACTGTGCAAGGGGTGGAATAGTGAAGGACGAAGACCTCATATGGGCTCTGGAGAGCGGGAAGCTGGCGGGCGTCGGACTGGATGTCTTTTCCGTGGAACCACCTCCGAAGGAGTTTGTAGACAATATATCAAAGTTTCCAAATGTTTCTCTGTCGCCTCATATTGGAGCGAACACCTATGAGTCTCAGGAAAACGTGGCGGTAATCGTTGCACAGCAGGTAATCAAGGCGCTGAGAGGACAGACGGTAGAGTATGTGGTGAACGCACCCTTCCCAGACCTCTCTGTCCTTACCCTCATTAAACCCCACCTTGACCTTGCGGAGAGAATGGGCAGATTCCTGGTGCAGTGGTCGGAGGAAGGTATAAGGGAGGTTCATATAGAGGTGAGGGGTGATATAGCACCTCACTTTCATCCTATAGCGTCGGCGGTGCTCATGGGAATCTTAAAAGAAACAGTGGACTTTCCTGTAAACATAATAAACGCCAGTTATGTGGCAAGAGACAGGGGAATAAAGGTAGAAGAGCTTACCTCAGAAGAGAGCGAAGACTACAAACATTACATCAAAGTGGTGGCGAGAGGCGACAGCACGGAGAGGGTTGTGGCCGGGTCTGTGCTGGAGGGGCACATACCAAGAATATTTCAGATTGACCAATACAGGGTGGATGTGGAACCAGAGGGTATAATGCTGGTTTTTGAAAACAGAGATGTCCCGGGAGTTATTGGGAAAATAGGCAGCATACTGGGTAATGCAGGCGTGAACATAGCAGGTTTCAGACTGGGAAGGGAAAGGAAAGGAGGTATAGCCCTTGGAATTCTCAACCTTGACGACCAGGTGCCAGAGGAGGTAATGCAGGAGCTCAGAAAAATACCACAGGTTCTCTTTGCCAAGCAGGTTATCGTGTAATAGATTTAGTTTCATGGAGGAAACAAGGACGAGGCTGACTGCGGATGAGTTTTTCAGGCTCTACCCGGAAGAGACACGTATAGAGCTAATTGACGGGGAGGTTTATGAGATGCCCGCACCAAGTGCAAAACATCAGGATGTTCTTATAAGAATACTCCTTCCTATGAGGATATATGCAGACAGCAAGTCGTCAGGTGTTGTTCTCACCGCACCCGTAGATGTGATATTTTCAGAGGATACCGTCCTTCAGCCTGACATAGTGTATGTATCTGACCAATCCAAGGTAAAGGAAAAGATACACGGGGCTCCAGACCTTGTGGTGGAGGTGGTCTCTCCGTCAACTTTTAAGAGGGACATAACCGACAAGATGAAGCTGTATGAAAGGCATGGTGTAAGGGAATACTGGCTTGTGTTTCCTTTAGAAAAGACCATAATGGTCTATGAGCTTACAGAGAAGGGTTATGAGCTCTTTTCCTACGCCACGGAGAAGGGCAAAGTAAAGTCAAGAGTCCTGCAGGGCTTTGAGCTGGAGGTGGAGGAGGTTTTTGGGGGTCTGTGATGGAAGTCAAGACAAAACTTACCACAGAGGAGTTCTTCAAACTCTATCCCGAAGAGTCCAGAGTAGAGCTCATTGATGGGGAGGTTTATGAGATGCCCGCACCAAGCTTTGTGCATCAGGAGGTAGTGGCGAGAATCTTTATCCCCATGAGGCTTTACTCAGAGGAGAGTAGGCTGGGTAAAGTTGTTTTCTCCCCGATTGATGTGGTGTTGGATGAAGGTAATGTTCTGCAGCCGGACATAGTCTTTGTCTCAGACGCTGGCAGGATAGGGAAAAACATACAGGGTGCACCTGACCTTTTGGTGGAGGTTGTCTCCCCTTCTACCCTTATCAGAGACCTTACTGACAAGATGAAGATATACGAAAGGAACGGAGTTCAGGAATACTGGATAGTCTTTCCCCTTGAGAAAGCCATAATCGTATACACATTGAGTCCAGAAGGTTATGAGCTTTTCTCATCCGCCGTAGAAAAGGGCAAAGTAAGGTCAAAGGCTCTCAAGGGCTTTGAGCTGGAGGTGGAGGAAGTCTTTAAGGGGCTTTAAGGAGGGTCTTTATCAGCTCTTTCACTATCAACTCACTGGCTTCGAGCTTTCTTCCAGCTTTTATATCAAGTCTCCTTCCATCTCTAAAGAATAGCCTTCCCTCGTAAGTTTCTGAACCCATACTTTCCAGTGGGTTTGCCACAATCAGGTCAAGGTTCTTTTCTTGAAGTTTTTTCAGAGCGTTTCCCTCTAGTCTTTCCCTCTCTTCCAGCGCAAAGCCTACCAGAAACTTATCCCCCTCTGACCTTCCCAGCTCAGCAAGTATATCGGGGTTTTTCACCAGCTCAAGGGTAAACCTTTCACGCTTTTTTAGCTTTCCTCCATAAACTTCAGACGGTCTGTAGTCCGCTACCGCCGCATTCATGACCACTATATCAGCCCAGTCTTTGAGGTGCATTACCCTCTCAAACATATCCTGCGCAGAGACAACCCTTATGACCTCCACCTCTGGAGGCTCCTCTGCGGTGGTAAAGCCTGCCACCACCTTAACCTGAGCCCCATACCACCTGAAAACCCTCGCAAGAGAGAAGCCCATAAGACCACTTGAGAGGTTGGATATAAACCTCACAGAATCTATAAACTCCCTTGTGGACCCTGCGGTTATGAGAACCCTCTTACCTTCAAGGAGTTTGGGTCTCAAGGCATACTCAACCCAGTCTAAGAGCCTTTCCAGAGAGGCAAGCCTTCCCTGTCCTTCCTCCTCACACAGGAGCTTTCCCTCCTCCGGTTCAATTATGATGACGCCTCTGTCTTTAAGCCTTTTGATGTTTTCCTGCACTGCAGGATTCTTATACATCTCCACATTCCCCGCAGGGGCGAGCATCAGAGTGCCCTTGTGAGAGAGGGCACAGGTGGTAAGAAGATTGTCCCCTATGCCCAATGCTATCTTTGAAAGGGTATTTATACTGCAGGGTGCCACAAGAAACAGGTCCGACCACCTGGGGAGGTTTATATGAAGAAGGGGGTCGTCCTCCCAATCCACATAGGCTCTGTTTCCAGAAAGAGCCTGAAAGGTGAGCCTGCTTATGAACCTTTCAGAGAAGGGAGACATGACAACCCTGACCTGATGTCCAGACTTTACCAGCTCCCTCACCAACTCACAGGCTCTGTATATGGCTATGCTTGAGCTTACTCCCAGAAGTATCTTAGCCATCCCTGAGAGCCCAGTAAAGGACTGCCATCCTCACATAAAGCCCCTTTTCAACCTGCCTCATAATAAGGGACTTGTCCGAATAAAGCAACTCACTGTCAATATCCACGTAGAGGTTCACCGGCCCAGGATGCATAAAGTAGCCCTTAAGCTTTTTGTATCTTTCTCTGGTGAGCCCAAACTGTAAAAAGTAGCTCTCCTTGCTTGCTATAAAGTTTTCCCTGAATCTCTCTTCCTGAAGGCGGAGCCAGATGCACAGGTCAGCCCATTCAATTGCTTCATCAACGCTATCAAATACACGCTTCACACCGAAGGGTGAAAGGTCTGAGGGTATAAGAGTTCTCGGACCGCAAACCCCAATCTCCGCCCCATAAAGGTTAAGAAGATAGGACCCAGAACGAAAGACCCGGCTGTGAAGTATGTCCCCCACATACACCACCCTCCTGCCCTCCAAAGACCCGAGGACTTCCTGGGCTGTAAAAAGGTCAATGAGCCCCTGGGTGGGATGTTGATGGGTTCCGTCTCCGGCGTTTATAAGGCTTATGCTCTCTTTCATATAATCTTCATAGGGGAAGAGAACATAAGGGATTCTGAAGACAATAGTCTTGAAGCCAAGAGCATGAAGACTTCTGACAGTATCGCGAAAGCTCTCCCCCTTTTCTATTGAACTTTCCCCTCTGCCTGCATAGTAAGTTCTGAGCCCGAGAAGTCTACAGGCCTTCTCAAAGGAAAAACGCGTCCTTGTAGAACTTTCAAGAAAAAGAAGAGCTACATCACCCTCAAGACTTTCTCTCTCACCCCTGCTAAATCTTTCAGAGAGGAATTTAAGTTTGTGAATATCCTCTCTACTGAGGTCTCTCACAGAGATTAGGTGCTTTGACATTTCGGGAATATAATTTTAACATGGACAGAAAGGAGCAGATAATAGAGCTCATACCCCAGGGCTATAGAAGCGTCAAAGCCCTCGCTCAACACTTTGGGGTATCGCTGATGACCATATACAGGGATGTGAGGGAGCTTGAGAAGGAGGGGAGGATTGTAAGAAAACATGGGGAGCTGCTTCTGAGAGAAGAGGCTGGAGAAGCAATAGAAGAGGCTATGCCCTCCTGTGCCTACTGCACAAAACCCATAGAGAAGAGGCTTGAATTCACTTACAGGCTCAAAAGAGGGAGGATTATAAGAGCCTGCTGTGCTCATTGTGGATTATTGCTTTACAAGAACATAAGGGAGGAAGATATTGAATCCTGTATGACATGGGACTTTATAAATTGCAGACCCCTCAGCTGTTTTTCCGCATGGTATGTGGTTGGCTCTTCTGCCATGCCATGCTGTTCTCCATCCGCAATAGCCTTTGCAAATAAGGAGGACGCTGAGAAGTTTGCCAGAGGCTTTGGGGGCATGGTGATGGATTTTGAGGGTGCAGTTGAGGGCATTGCACATCTGATGAAAAGGGGTTCTGTAGTTAAAATAAATCTATGAGGTTATGGTATGAAAAATTTAAAAAACGAAGAAATTCAGGAACTTAAAGAGCAAGAATTAAAAAATTTTATACCATCAGTTATAATTGATTCATCCTATAATCTAATAGCCTTAAATTCTACTGCAAAGAAGATGTTTGGTGAAGTTATAGGTAAAAAGTGTTACAAGGTTTTATACGGTTTTGAAGAGCCCTGCTATCAGAAGGGCATTAAATGTCCTGTATACGACAAGGTTGTAGACACAGACATAATAAGCATAGACTATGAAAACTATATAAGAAGCTATGGAAAGGTGCCCATGGGCGGCATATACTGGGAGAGTGTTATAAACATAACCAATGTGGACATACTCAGGTCAAGCATTATAGATTCTGTATCCGGTCTGTATAACAGGAAGTTTGCGGAAAGCTTCCTTGAAAAGAGCTTTACCCTCTGGACCAGGTACGGGCAACCCTTTGGACTTATGTTTATAGACATTGACAATCTCAAGGAGATAAACGATAGGTATGGGCATATTATGGGAGATAGAGCCATAGAAAAGATATCTGCATGTCTTAGGGTAATGGTAAGGTCATCAGATGTTGCTTGCAGGTATGGTGGGGATGAGTTTCTCGTTATTCTACCCAACACGAGCCTTGATGCAAGCGAACATGCGGCTATGAGACTGCTCAGGTGTGTGGAACAGATACAGCTTATTTTTCCTATTTCAGTAAGTATAGGGCTGACCCAGTCCCTCAGAGAGGATAGTAGCTTTAAAGACGTAATAAAGAGGGCAGATGAAGCCATGTATAAGGCTAAAAGGTCTGGAAAGGGCAAAATTGGGGTAGCCAAGTCAAAGGATGATATTTACCTAATTCATGTTGAAGGAGGAGTAGAGTATGAGCAGAGCAAAGATATACGTTGACGGCATAGAGTATGAGGTGGACAGAAGCAAACCTCTTCTTCAGAACTTGCTTGACCTTGGTATAAACCTTCCTTACTTCTGCTACCATCCACGCCTTAAGATTATCGGCGCCTGTAGAATGTGCGTTGTCTACAACGAAAAGACGGGAAGGCTCATGACATCATGCAACGTATACCCAGAAGAAGGTATGTCCATATCCATCCAGCACCCAGTGGTGAAGGAAAACCAGAAGTATCTTCTTCAGGCCTTTATGACCAGACATCCCCTTGATTGCCCCATATGCGACAAGGCTGGAGAGTGTGACCTTCAGAACTACGGAGCCCTCTTCGGTCCGCAGAAGCAGGTAGTGCCCGTTTCTGCCCTTGAAAAGGAGAGACATCAGCTGGACTGGGAGAGCGACTTTTTAGAGTATTATTCCAACAGGTGTGTAGTGTGCTACAGGTGCACTAGAGCCTGTGATGATGTGAACGGCGCCCATGCCCTCTATGTGGAAGAGAGGGGGTTTCAGGCAAACATAGCTCCAACCCTGAGACCCATGGATACTTCCATGTGTGAAATGTGCGGTCTGTGCGTTTATGTCTGTCCTGTAGGTGCCATAATATCCAAGCCCTTCAAGTACTGGACGAGGAGCTGGCTTTTGAAAAGAGATAAGACCATCTGTAACATATGCCCTGTGGGATGTGAAATTCAGGTAGAGTATGGCACGGGTGACTGGAGGTCAAAGGAGAAGGTTTACAGGACAAAGCCCACCGACGAGTTAAACATATGTGCAAAAGCCTTCTTTGGCTATGATGTGCTCAATCACGAAAGGCTCAGGTCTCCAAGTATGTTTGGCAGGGAGGAGACCAGTGGTAACGTAGCCAATTTCCTCTCTATGATAATGAAGGGGAAGCCAGAAGAAACTCTGATCCTCCTTTCCTCCTACATGACAGAGGAAGACTACAGCCTATTAAGGGAGCTGGTAAAAAGGACAGGCATTATGGTAAGCTCCACACTCTCCTTTGACCTGATGCCTTTCCTTGAGAACTACGGAGAGTACAAACCCGTAAGCATGGAGGAAATCAAAGATGCAGACTTTTATGTCTTCATAGGCGAAGATATAACCTCAACTGCACCCGTTCTTTCCTATTACACAAGGGGGAAAGTCTACAAGATAGGCAAGGTGCAGAGAGACTCAAAGTTTAACCCCGTTCTTATTGAAAAAGACCACCTTGAAAAGCTTGAAGGCAGAGGTGTTATGGTGTTTAACGCCGTGGGCATGCAACCATATGAAGCAGCAGAATGGGGAACATATCTGAAAAAAATCTGTGGGGAAAAGGGCTTTAAGCTCTTGCTTTTGCACGACAGCAACTTTCTTGGACTTATAAAACATATACCCCTTGACTGGCTTTCAAGCCCTTCCAGTGCTCTCCAGAAGGCGAAAAACCTCATAATCTTCGGTGAAGACCTGACGGATTATATAAGGATAGAAGAGCTTGAAAAGGTCTTTGATGGTCTTGAGCATCTTGTGGTCTTCTCACCCTTTGAGGATGGGATTGCCCAGTATGCACAGATAAGGATTCCCATGGCTATGATCGGTGAGCTTGAGGGAACTGTTGAAACCCTAATGGGTGAAGTAAAAACCCGGAGGTTTTTACAGAAAGCCTTCAACCACACGGAATTTCTCAGAAACCTCCTTGATTACATACCAGAGGCAGAGAAGGAGCCTGTGGTCCTCAAGGGAGGGCCTCAGCAGATTCGCAGAGAGGTCCACCTCTACAGAAGCAACTGGATAACGAGAAGGAGCGAAAACCTTACAAGACTGTATGAGAAAAACACTGCGGTTATGGAGGTGCTCAGATTGGGAAGCTCATAAGATTTCTTATAGCCTGCGCCCTTTGCGTGGCTTTTGCACTTGTGCTTTATTTAATTCTCTTTTAGAGGCATATATTAAGACCAATGGTGGGTGCTCTGGAAGAGTTTGTGGAATACCTTGGTATCAAACAGGACTTTGAGACCTTTTTATATGAGAAGGGTATGGAGAACTCAAGGGAAGCTCTAATCACATTCCTGCAGGAAAGGAATCTTCTTGAGGCTTATGAGAGATGGGTGGTTGAAAGGGACAGCATAAACCTTGTGGAAAGATACATAAACCTTGAAGACTGGGAGGTAAGGGAAAACAGCAACATGACCTATTCTCTTCAAGGGCTGAACTTTTACATAACCTCTTATGTGAGCAGGACCTATTGGCTTGAGAAGGTTTATCCGAAAAAAATAAGGGATGCACACCTGAGAGGTGATTTTCACATCCATGACCTTCAGGTTCTCAGCGTTTACTGTGTAGGGTGGGACCTCTGGGACCTTCTGCTCAATGGCTTCAGAGGAGTTCCCGGGAAGATTGAGAGCAGACCTCCGAGGCACTTCACCTCCGCCCTCGGTCAAATTGTGAACTTTCTCTACACGCTTCAAGGTGAATCTGCAGGGGCTCAGGCCTTTTCCAACTTTGATACCCTCCTCGCCCCTTTTATAAGGTATGATAGACTCAGCTACGAACAGGTAAAACAGGCAATTCAGGAGTTTGTTTACAACCTGAACGTTCCCACAAGAACTGGCTTTCAGGCGCCTTTTACAAACCTAACTTTTGACCTGAAAGTATCCCCCATATACAGGGAGCAGGCTGCTCTCGTAGGCGGGGAGCTGAAGGATGCGGTATATGGTGAGTTTCAGGAAGAGGTGGATATGCTGAACAGAGCCTTTTTTGAGGTGATGCTGGAGGGGGATGCCAAGGGAAGGGTCTTTACATTCCCCATACCCACCTACAGCATAACAAAGGACTTTGACTGGGAAAATCCCGTATATGAAGGCTTATGGAAGATGAGCGCAAAGTATGGTATTCCTTATTTTGCCAACTTTGTTAACTCTGAGATGAGGCCCGAGGATGTGAGGAGTATGTGCTGCAGGCTCAGGCTAGACCTGAGCAAACTTGAGAGGAAGGGTGGCAGCTTCTTTGGGGCAAACCCTCTCACAGGTTCCATAGGTGTGGTCACCGTAAATATGCCCAGGATTGGTTACCTGTCAAAATCGGAGGAGGAGTTTTTCCAGAGGCTTTCTGAGCTTATGGAGCTTGCCATGGAAAGCCTTGAGATAAAGAGAGAGGTTTTAGAGGAACTTACAGATAGGGGACTATATCCCTACTCAAAGTTTTATCTCAGAGAAATAAAATCCAGATTCGGGCAATATTGGAAGAATCATTTTTCTACCATAGGTCTTGTGGGTATGAACGAGGCGTGTCTTAACCTCCTTGGTGTTTCCATAGCAGAGCCTGAGGGGAGGAACTTTGCCATAAGAGTTCTTGATTTCATGAGGGAGAAGCTCCTTGAGTTTCAAAAAAGGACTGGTAACAACTACAACTTCGAGGCAACACCAGCCGAATCCACCGCTTATAGGCTTGCCAGGCTTGATAAAAAACTCTTCCCTGATATACTTGTGGCAAATGAGGATAACTACAGAAAGGGTGCAGAGCCCTTCTACACAAACTCCACCCAGCTGCCCGTTGACTACACCGACGACCCATTCCTTGTGCTTGAGCATCAGGAGGAGCTTCAGATAAGGTACACGGGCGGAACGGTTATACATTTCTTCGTTGGAGAGAGGATAGAAGATGTGGAAGCACTCAAGAGATTTGTAAAGAAGGTATGTGAAAAATACAGGATTCCCTACTTTACCATAACACCCACCTTCAGCGTCTGTCCGAATCATGGCTATATCTCTGGAGAACATGAAGCCTGTCCATACTGCGGCTCAAAGACAGAGGTGTATTCAAGGGTTGTGGGCTACCTGAGACCAGTTCATCAGTGGAACGAGGGCAAAAGAGAGGAGTTCAGGATGAGAAAAACCTTCAGGAGAGAGCTTATAGGATGAAAGATTTGGCTGGCGTATCTGTGAGTTCTGAGTATCCCCTGTGTCTTTTCAGGGTTGGTGGCTTTCAGAGGTTTACCCTTATAGACTTTCCCGGCAGACCTGCCTGCATAGTCTTCACGCAGGGCTGTAACTTCAGGTGTGGATACTGTTACAATGTGGAGCTCGTCCTGCCAGAGAAATTCGTTCCCGTCATTCCGTCAGAGGAGGTGTTTTCTTTCCTTAAGGAGAGGAGGGGTCTTTTAGAGGGGGTAGTTATAACCGGCGGTGAGCCTACGATTCAGAGGGGTCTAGAGGAGTTTGCTGAAAGGGTTAAGGATATGGGATATGCCATAAAGCTGGATACAAACGGAAGCCAGCCCCATGTCCTGAAAAGACTTCTGGAAAGAGGGCTTGTGGATTATGTAGCCATGGATGTGAAAGCCCCGCCCTACAAATACCAAGAGGTCTGCGGTGTTGAGGTTGATGTGGACAGAATACTGGAAAGCATAGAGCTAATAAAGGCCTCTGGGGTGGATTATGAGTTCAGAACCACCGTTGTCAAAGAACAGCTCAACGGTGAAGACATACTGAAAATAGCAGAGCTTCTGAGAGGCTCAAAAAGGTATTATCTGCAGAGGTTCATACCTGGCAAGACCCTTGACCCCTCTTTCTCCCAAAAGACCACTTACTCAGATGAGGAGTTTTCAGGTATTATAGAAGGTATCAGGGCCTATTTCCAGGAATGCTCCTTCAGATGATTACTCTGCCTTTTATAAATTCAAGCACCCTTTCCCTTATGCCCTCAGCATCTATACCCACCAGGTTTCTCAGCAGGTTCTGGTTTCCATGTTCTATGAACCTGTCCGGGATTCCGAGCGTGAGGACCTTCTTGCTATAGCCTCTTTTTGCCAGCCATTCTAATACCCCAGAACCAAAGCCACCTATAACCGTATTGTCCTCCACTGTCACAAAGATCTCATACCTTGCAGAAAGCTCCTCAAGAAGTTCCTCATCCATCGGCTTTACAAACCTCGCATTCACTACAGAAAGGTCAAGACCTTCCTTCAGAAGCTCTTCAGAAGCCTTTAGAGCCTGATAGACCGTGTAGCCCACTGCAAGGATTACACCATCTGTGCCTTCTTTGAGCACTTCCCAGCTTCCTACCTTTATGAGCCTGAAGCCCTCTGTGGGCACGCCGTAGGCAGGTCCCCTCGGATATCTTATGGCGAAGGGTCCGTTGTGGTGAAGGGCTGTGTAGAGAAGGTCTCTGAGCTCCTGTTCATCCTTTGGTGCAGAGACCACCATGTTGGGTATGCACCTCAGATATGAGAGGTCAAAGACTCCGTGGTGCGTGGGACCATCATCTCCCACAAGACCACCCCTGTCTATGGCAAAAACCACATGCAGGTTCTGAAGCGCCACGTCGTGTATGAGCTGGTCGTAAGCCCTCTGGAGAAAAGTAGAGTAATAACAGGCTACGGGCTTTAGACCGCCCGCTGCAAGCCCACCAGCGAAGGTGCAGGCATGCTGCTCCGCAATGCCCACATCAAAAAACCTCTCAGGAAACCTCCTGCTGAACTCCACAAGGCCAGAGCCCTCCTTCATGGCAGGGGTTATAACCACCACATCTGGGTCGTGCTCTGCCAGCTCTACTATAGCCTTTCCAAAGACGGAAGTCCAGGTTGGCGGTGATGGCTTTTTTATAAACTCTCCAGACTCCCTTTTGTAGGGTGCCACGCCATGCCAAGTGACTGGGTCGCTCTCCGCAGGCTTGTAGCCCTTGCCCTTTTTTGTGTATACGTGTAAGAGGACAGGACCCTCTATGTGCCTTACGTTCTCAAGGGTTCTTTCAAGGGCGGGGAGGTCGTGCCCGTTAACGGGACCTATGTAGTTAAAGCCAAGCTCTTCAAATATAACTCCTGGGGAGAGAAGCCCCTTGAGAAACTCCTCTGTAAGCTTCATCACTCTCAGGGCAGGGCTTCCCAGATGCTCCAGCAGATGCTTTACCTTCTGCCTGGTCTCCTGAACGAAGTGCCCGCTGAGTATCTTGCTCAGGTATGTGGATATGGCTCCCACGTTGGGTGATATGGACATCTCGTTGTCGTTGAGTATTACGATGAACCTGTTGGGTCTTAAATGCCCTGCATTGTTGAGTGCCTCAAAAGCCATGCCTGCGGTCATGGCACCGTCGCCGATTACTGCTACTACATAGCGGTCTCCTTCTCCAAGGAGGTCAAAGGCTTTTCTGAAACCAAGGGCTGCGGAGATGGAAGTTGAACTGTGGCCTGCACCGAAGGCGTCAAAGGGGCTCTCCTCTCTTCTGAGAAAGCCTGATATGCCACCATACTGTCTGAGGGTTGGGAAAAGCTCCTTTCTGTCGGTAAGTATCTTCCATGGGTAAGCCTGATGACCTATGTCCCAGACTATGGTGTCCTTTGGAGCTTCAAAGACTCTCAGAAGAGCAATGGTCAGCTCTACGGCACCCAATCCCGGCGCCACATGTCCACCGTTCCTGGCGGTCACTTCTATCAGATAATCCCTTACCTCTTCCGCAAGACGTTCAAGCTCTCTATAGTCATATCCTTTCAGGTCCAGAGGACCGCCGTATTCCTTCAGGAGTTCATACTTTTCCAGCATGCCTTATAAAGCTATGCCCTGTTTTTTACCTTTCAAGGCTCTTTAGGAGAAAAAGACGAGCCTCAGCATCCAACCTGTGAAGAACTGGAAAAGGGTCAGCAAAAGCCCCACAGCCGGGAGAATTATAAGCTTTTTACCTGCAGTCTCGCCTTTGAACCAGAATACCACAAAGGTAAGCACTGAGAAAACAAACACAAATACACCGTTCCACTTGTGGGGGAAGCCCCATATGAAGGGCACCTTTGACTGAACCAGAGGAACAGAAGACACACCAAAACCAAACAACACCGATAGCAGGGCAAAGATTATGAGAAGCACGTTCAGGTAAAGAGCATACCTCATCATATTCCTTGTTTTCAGCAGACTGAGGATGTAGAGAGTAAAGACAATAAGGGCAAGCAATATGGTAGGGTAGGAAAAAAGAGGATGCAACACCATCAGACCACCTCCAGCTTTTTATCCACTTCTATTATACTCCTGTAGAGGTTGTTGAGTATATCCACATAATCCTCCTTACCTTCCTCCACCCTGTCCATGAGCTCTTCAAGCCTGCTTGTGAATTCCTCTCTCAGAAACTCATGGACCTCCTCCCTGCTCTGCAGATAGCCATATACCTCCTTTCCCAGTTTGGTGGGAATTAGAAATCCCTTGTTCTCTATTACATAGCCTCTTTCTAATAGCTTTTCCACTATGCTGGCGTAGGTGGAGGGTCTTCCTATACCTCTTTTTTTCATTTCCTGCACGAGCTCTCCGTGGGTATAAAGGTATGCCTTTGGTTGTGAAAGAAGTTGTTTCTTCCGAGAGACATCTAAAACCCCAATCAGAGGGCTGTAAAGGTCAATTGTGACCAGTCTGTTCCATCCATCCTCAAGCACCTCAGCTGGCACTTCAAGCTCTAACTCTCCACCAGAAGTCTGAATACCGAGCCTGTATACCCTGAGTTTTACGGGCTTCATCTGGCTTGCCATGAACCGTCTGAAGATAAGCTCGTAAAGCTGAAGGTGTTCTCTGGTCAGCCCTTCCGTCTGACCGCTCAGAAACAGGGTTCTGAGCTCCTCCGGGTCTATGCTCCTCGTTGGTCTTATGCACTCGTGGGCTCCACCCTCGCCCCATGCCCTTGGATGGAAATAAGCTTCTCCAAACTCTTCCCCTATATACTGCCTTGCTATACCTATGCCGTAGTCAGATACCCTTGTGGAGTCAGTCCTGTGGTAGGTGATGTATCCAAGCTCAAAAAGCGTCTGGGCCAGGCTCATGGTCTTTGGAAGGGACCATCTGTATGCGTCGCTGGCAGACTTGAGCATGGTGTCTGTGCTGAAGGGGGGTGGAGGGTTTCTGAGCTCTTCTCTCTGCTCCTTTAATTCAACTCTTATTTGTGAAAGTCTGGAGTAAAACTCCTCCGCAGCCTCCTTTTTCTCAAAGCTCCATTCTACCCTGAGCTTGCCCCTTTCATCAATGGTGACCACAACCCTGTATACCTTCTGTCTGTATTCTTTCTCCCTCTCTATTATCCAGCCGAGGACAGGCGTCTGAACTCTTCCAGCAGAGAGCCACTGCTTTCCAAAGGCACTCTGAAGGAGCTTTGAAAACTCAAAGCCCACCCATCTGTCCGCCACCCTCCTGAGAACCTGTGCCTTCACAAGATTGAGGTTAAAATCTCTGCTCTCCCTGAGGGCTTTCATTATGGCCTTCTTTGTAACCTCGTGGAACTCCATCCTTTTTATGTTGGGGTTATATGCTCTCAATATTTCCCCCACATCCCAGCCTATCTTCTCGCCCTCTGTATCGGGGTCTGTGGCTATCAGAACCTCCTGAGCTTCTATGGCCATTCGCCTCAGGCTCTGGACTATCTTTTCCTTTCCCTCAATTACCTCATAAACCGGCGTGGGCTTTCCGTTCATGTAAACTCCATGAAAACCTTCTTCCTTGTTGAGGTCAAGCACATGTCCCAGGCTTGCAGTTATCATCACATATCTGTCCTCTGTGGAGGTTTCCAGAAGCTCGTGCTCTCCCACTCTTCTTCTGACCGCCTTGCCAAAGAAACCCGCTATTGTCCTCGCCTTGTTGGGAGACTCCACCACTACAAGCACGGGCTTTAGAAGCTCTTTGCTCTCTGGCATTTCCTCACCGGCAAGAAACCTCTTTATTTTTTCCCTATCTCTGTCCACTTCCTCCCGAATCCCCCCAATCTCCTCCTTCCTGAAGACCCTGAACTCTATATCTTCGTTGAACCACTTTACCTTTTTTATCAGATGTCTGAAGGCTCTTGGGTCATCAACAAGAACCAAGCTTATGCCCCTGCTTATACCCCCTGCAAACATGCGAGAAGTCCTTCCGCTCGCCTGAAGGTAGCCCGTGGCATCGGAGACCACCATCTGATAGCCCTCTTCTGTCTTCCTTAAGGTTATCTCCTCCGAGGCCTGCATGAGCTCAAGAAGCTCCTCTGAGGCGAGGAAACTGCCTACCTCTTCCCTCAGCCTGTCTATCTTCTTTAGGAGCTCAGGCTTGTCCCTGAGGAAATCTTCGCTGAGATACTGATATCTTCTCAGGCTTTCAAGCCAGCGGTCCACTTCTCTGAGCTTATGGGGTATTTTTTTAGCAAGGAGGCTTCTGATAGACATTAGAGCCCACAGAATGTGGGAAAGGTTTTGCTCAAACTTCAGAGATATAACTATCTTGGGAACACCGTAAAAAAGGGCATACCTTATCACATGAGGAAGGTCTATACCTCTGGCAAGTGGGTTTCTGTAAGAGGCTATGCCCACAAGGAGGTCAACCTTACCTTCTTCGTATTCCCTGAGCACACCGTCGTCTACCTTTTCATAGGACACCGCCCTTATGCCCCTCTCCTGAAGGTAGGAAACAACCTCCTCCACAAACTCCTTTTTCCTGTCTGAGGGAACAAAAAGCAGTCCACCCTTTCCCAGAAGTCTTATCCAGTCTTCTAAGGGTGTTGAGTTTATATCCTCATACAGGTCAACCACATTTCTGAGATAGAAGGTGGGAGTTCCCACCTCAAAGCCAAGAAGTTCCCTGAAGAGCTTTATCCTGCTTGAGCGAGGGTTTGAGGTGGCAGAGGAGACCACGAGAACCCCCCTCCTTTTTTCAGAAGCTTCTCTGACCCTCTGAGAGAGCTCCCTTATACTTTCCCAGTCCTCCTCTTCCTTGTTCCTTCTTTCCTTTAACCTTATGAGCCTCATGGCAAGGTCTATGTCTTCTTCTGAAAAACCCAGAAGAAGTAGAAGCTTGTCTATGTTTTTTGCAGTTTTCAGAAAGGAGTCCACATCGTCAACAAACACAAAGTGAAAGCCCTTGGGTATTATTTCCTGATTTCTATACAGAAACATGGAGGTGCTCACAAGCACCTTAAAGTCTCCTTCCTGAAGTCTTGCCTTTTTGAGGTCCTTTTGCTTCTGGCTTTCCTCTGAAAAGTAGAGTATGTTTTCTTCCTCAAGACCAAAATTGATAAGTTTCTGAACCGCCTGCTCCACAAGAACGCGAGTGGGAAGTATTATGTAAGACCTTTTACCCTTCTTCGCCAGATAACTTGCCATGGAAAGACCAAAGGAGGTTTTGCCCACTCCTGTGGGTGCGAGAAGTCCAAAGGAGTTTCCAAGAAAGACCCTTTTTGCCCAGCTGAGCTGAAGGCTCCAGGGCTTTAACTTCAGATAGCCTTCAAAGTGTTCCTCCCAAGACCTTAGCTCCTCCTCCACGTTACACAGCCTTGTAAGCTCCCCCTCTCTCACAAGGCTCTTACAGTAGTCTCCACTTCCTGGCATGCACCTCTCGCAGGGAAGTCCGAGCTCAAGTCTTTCTGAGCTTATGTCTCCACCGCAGTTGGGGCAGAGCTTCTTAAAGAGGCTTTTTATCATAGTCCTTTATTTTATAGCAGTTTAACCTTCTTCCCTTCCCTTAAGCACAAGCCTTAGAGGTGCGTTCTTTATGCCGAGGTGCTCCCTCAGCCTTCTTTCAAAGAATCTCAGATAGTCCTTCCTCCACAGCTCAGGGTCATTTGTAAAGAGCACCACCGTGGGTGGTCTTGTGCTTTCCTGAAAGGCGTAATAAACCTTTACTTCTTTCCCCTTCTGAGAGGGTGGGTGTTTTTCCCTGAGAACCTTTTCCACCGCCCTGTTTACAAAGGAGGTTTTGTGCTGGACATTGTAGTCTTCCCATACAGACTCACAGGCTCTCATAAGCTCCTGAACGCCCTGACCTTTGACTGCAGAGGTCAGCACCACAGGTGCAAAGTCAAGAAAGTAAAGCTCCCTTCTTATGTAGGCTTCTATTTCTCTCCTGCCTGCCTTCACAAGGTCCACCTTGTTGCCCACAATCACGCATCCCCTGTGCCTTCTTTCTATAAGACCTCCGATTTTCTTGTCCTGGTCTGTTATGCCTTCAGAGAGGTCAAGCACCAGGCAGGAAATGTCAGAAAGTTCTATTGCCTTTATGGACCTTCCCACAGAAAAGAATTCAACTCCATACTCAACCCTGCTCCTTCTTCTAATGCCGGCAGTGTCTACAAGGACAAAGTCCTTTCCATCAAAGGAGAAGGGAACTTCAATAGAGTCCCTTGTGGTTCCCGGGACTGGTGATACCACAACCCTTTCTTCTCTGAGTATGGCATTGAGCAGCGATGATTTTCCCACGTTGGGTCTTCCCACAAGGGCTATGCGTATGCCTTCCATAACTCTTGCCCCTTCCTCCGGAAGGAGCTCCACGAGGTTGTTCAGTAGCTCACCCACACCCCTTCCGTGCTGAGCAGACAGAGGAAAGACTCTTTCAAAGCCGAGAGAGTAAAATTCGTAAACTCTTTCCTCAAACCTGCCGTTGTCAATCTTGTTTACTGCAAGGAAAACCCTTTCCTTGTAGGGATATAGCAGCTGGGCAATATACTGGTCTCCTGCCGTGAGACCCTCCCTGCCATCTACCACGAAGATTATGGCTTTTGCCTCAGCCAGAACTCTCTGAATCTGTCTTTTTATGCTCTCTGTTATCTCATCACCTCTTTCAAGAACTCCACCCGTATCCGCCACCGTGAAGCTTTTGCCCTGCCAGTGTGCCACACCCTCCACCACATCTCTCGTGACTCCAGGCATATCATGAACGATGCTTTTGCGTCTTCTCACGAGTCTGTTGAAGAGGGTAGACTTCCCCACATTTGGTCTTCCCACTATAAGAACCTCAGCCATAAGGTGAAAAGTTTAAATCAAACTCAGCTGTAATCTATCTTTATTTTGCCTATTATATCCTTGAAGTCTTTCCACTCTATTGCGGGCCAGGTTTCAGTGGTTGCATGACCAAAGGACCTGACAATCATGGCTACCTTTGCAGCTTCTTCGTCATTTGGAGCTTCAAATATGTCAAGGTAGTCGTAGGGTCCAAAGACGACAAGGTTCATAAGCCATTTTACGTTTGGACAGTTCTCTTCGATGAGCTTTTCAGCGTGCTGTTCAATCTCCTTGAGTTTTTCAAGGTTTTTGACTGCGTAGGGAGATATTTTAGTTAGCATCACGTATACACCCATGACATTTCCTCCGCAAAGAAATTTTCAAGTTTTAAGAAATTTTCAAGTTTTTTAGGGTTTTTCACAGGTATTCCCAGGGCTATCCTCCGCTCACCCGCAGACGGGGTATCTATAATATCCGCCCGCAGGAATACCTCTATAGAGCGGAAGGGGGCACGCCTCCTTACGCCCGCACACGGGGCAAATGGCATGAAGCCCGCTCTTCCGCCCTCAGTCCTCAAACTCATAGCTCAGTCCCTCAAAGTCTACCAATTCCTCTGACCTGAAATTGCTAAACTTCCTGCAAGGATTCTTTTCCTTCAAAACCTGATACATTATCCTCACCAGCTTGTGCGCTATCACTATGAGCGCTTCCCTATGCTTCTTTCCCCTTCTTCTTAGCTCCCAGTATGTCTCATAGTATGGCATACCCTTCCTCGTCAGCCCAAAGGCTATCATGTATAGAAT